>CAIQQB010000033.1 GCA_903873805.1 uncultured Opitutia bacterium
GAAAGGCCGGCTGGATGCCTGCGCTACTTGGCCAGCGGGCGTGGAGAAAATCGTCATGCTGGCCACGCCGGATCCGCTGCCGCTGGCGCTGCGGGTGCTGGAAACCTATGCCGCCGCCGGGCTGGTCGAAGTGGTGATATTCGGTCCGGACGTGGGTCTTTTCGACGCCTGGGGTCGCCCGCACGCGGACGCGTGGGCGCGGCGCGAGCTGGACTGGCCGGACTTTGAGCGGCGGGTCCATCTCTGCGCCGACCCGGCCGAACAGGCGGCACGTCTGGTGGCGCTGGCGCAGGGCTATGCCACGCCCGAAGGAACGCTGGCCATCGGGGTGGGTGACCCCGAGGTGCTGGCCCCGCTCGAGGACGGCCTGGCGCGGGCCGGTGTGGTGGCCTTCAACCCGGCGGGCCGGCCCCGGCGGGCCGACGCGTTGCAGGCGCTGCTGGTGGCGCTGGCGGATTTCGCGCGCGAGGCAAGCTTCGCCCACGCCGCCACCCTGCTGCGCTGTCCCGACGTGCTGATTTGGCTGGAGGCGCGGGAGCCGGAAAAGAAGCCGGCGCCTGCGCGTCTGCTGGCCGAGCTGGACGCGCTGCAGGTCCGGCACCTGCCCCCGACGCTAACGGCGGCGCGCGCGCACGGGGCGACCTTTCCCGCCGCCGGAGCCGCCCTGGCCGCGCTCTCGGAATTGCGGGCCACCCTGACCGGCGGGGAATATCCCGCCAACGCCGCCGCCGCGCTCAGCGAGCTGTTTGCGGCGCGGCAGATCGCGTCGGATTCGCCGCTGGCGGAGTCGGCCGGGGCCTGGCGCGAACAGCTGCGGGTGACGGCGGAGGCGCTGGCGCTCTTTCCCGGCGCCACGCGGGCCGAGGGCTGGGAGCTGGCCTTGGAGGCCCTGGCCGCCGAACTGCGCGTGGACGACAAACCGGCGGGCGCGCTGGAGCTGAACGGCTGGCTCGAGCTGCTGTGGGAGGATGCGCCGCATCTGGTCGTCGCCGGGCTCAACGACGGCTGCGTGCCCGATGCGGTGGTCGGGGACGCGTTTTTGCCCGAGGTACTCCGCGAACGATTGGGGCTCAAGACGAATGTGGTGCGGTTTGCCCGCGACGCCTATCTGCTCGCTGCGCTCGCGGCGGCTCGGACCGGCGCCGGGCGCCTCGACGTGCTGGTGGGCAAGACGTCCGCCGCGGGGGATCCGCTGCGCCCCTCGCGGCTGCTGCTGCGGTGCGCGGATGCCGCGCTGCCGGGCCGCGTGGCCTTCCTGTTCCGCGAGATCGAGGCGGCCCAGGCCAGTCTGCCGTGGACGCGGGCGTGGCGGCTTCGGCCGCGGCTTGTGCCGCCGCCGGAACGGATTTCCGTCACGGCCTTGCGCGACTGGCTGGCCTGCCCGTTCCGGTTCTACCTGAAACACGTTCTGCGGATGCAGCGGGTGGATCCCGCCAAGGCGGAGCTGGACGCGCTCGATTTCGGCACCCTCGTCCACGGGGCGCTGCAGGCGATGGGTGAGGATCCGGTCCTGCGGGACTGCACGGATGAGGCGGTGCTGCGGACCGGGCTGCTGGCGGAGTTTGACCGGCGGGTTGCGGTGCAGCTGGGCGGGGAGCTGACACTGCCGCTGGTGGTGCAGCTGGAGGCGGCCCGGCAGCGGCTGGGGGCGGCGGCGCGAGTGCAGGCACAGGAGCGGGCCGCTGGCTGGCGCATCGAGCGGGTGGAATGGAAATTTGACTGTGTGCTGGGCGGGTTGACCGTGCGCGGTAAGATTGACCGCATTGACCGGCACGTGGAGACCGGCGCAGTCCGCGTGCTCGATTACAAAACGAGCGACACCGCGGCGGCACCGCCCGCAGCGCACCTGGGTCCGGTCGGCCCGGCGGAGGCGGATCGGCCGGTCTGGACCCGCGTCATGGTGGAAGACCGGGCGCGGGCATGGGTGGACCTGCAACTGCCGCTCTACCGGCGGGCGGTGGCGGCGGAGTTTGGTCTCGCCGTGGCCTGCGGCTACTTCAACCTGCCGAAGGCGTCCGGGGAAACGGCGGTGAGCCTGTGGGACGGACTGACGCCGGAGCTGCAGGCGGCGGCGGAGGAATGCGCCGAGCAGGCGGCCGCAGCCGTGGCGGCGGGGTGTTTCTGGCCCCCGACCGAGCGGGTGGCCCATGAGGATGCGGAGTGGGCCGGGCTGTTTCACCACGGCGACGCGGAGAGCGTGGACTGGGATCGCGAGGACAAAACCCAGACTGCAACCAAACCATGATGGCCGCAAAGAGGCGCAATATGGCGCAAAAAAATTCGGAACTCCTGACGCGGGCAAAAGTAATTTTTGCGTCTATTCGCGCCTTTTTGCGACCATGATTCCGATCCGCCCATGAAGAAAATCGGCCATGTCATGATTCTCGCGTCGGCCGGGTCGGGTAAAACCTATGCGCTGACCAACCGTTACATCGCCCTACTGGCGGCCGGCGCGCCGCCGGAGCGGATTGTGGCGCTCACCTTCACGCGGAAGGCGGCCGGGGAATTCTTTGACGAGATCCTGAAGAAGCTGGCGCGGGCGGCGGAGTCGGCGGAGGACGCGGCAAAACTGGCGGCAGCGATCGAGTCCGCCGGGGCGGGCCCGGCGGATTTCCTGCGGCTGCTGCGGGCGGTAGTGGACGCGATGCCGCGGCTGTGCCTCGGCACGCTGGACAGTTTTTTCACCCGCGTGGTGCGGAGCTTCCCGCTGGAGCTGGGGCTGGGCGGCGAGTTCGCGCTGCTGGAGGGGGAGGCGGCGCGGCTGGAGCGGCGGCGCGCCCTGGCGCGGCTGTTTGCGGCGACGGCTGGCGGGCCGGGGGCGGCGCAGCGCGAATTCATCGAGGCATTTAAGCGGGCGACCTTCGGGACGGAGGAGAAGCGCCTGACGGGGACGCTCGACACCTTTCTCAACGACCACACGGAGACCTATCTCGACGCCCCGCGCGCCGGCTGCTGGGGCGATGCGGCGCGGATCTGGCCGGAGGGCAACCCGTGGCTGGCGGCGGCGGACCGGCGGGACACGGCGGCGAAGGCGCTGAAGGCGGCGCTGCCGTGGGAGACGCTCAACGAGAAGCAGCGGGAGCGGCTGGATGATTTCTTTGCGGCCCTGACGGAATGGTCTCCCGGCGCACCGCTGCCCAAGCCGGTGGTCTACCTGCTCGGGAACGCCTTCAAAATTTGGCCCGAACTCCAGGCCGGTCGGGGCGACCTGACGCTGGAGCGGAAGAAGGTGCCGCTGGCGTCGCCGGCGGCGACCGCGCTCGCCGCCGTGGTGGCGGGCATCGGCGGCGCGGAACTCGCGCGCCGGCTGGCGATGACCCGCGGCGTGTTCGATGTGCTGCACGGCTACGAACAGGTCTATCATGACGACGTGCGCCGGGCCGGCCGGCTGACGTTCGCCGACATCACGCGCCTGCTCCTGCCGGTGGCGCTGACCCGCGGCGGCGCCGCGGCCGGGGATCCGGAGTCCGAAGCACGCGAAGGCGGGCGCCTGCAGATCGACTGGCGGCTGGACGCGAAGTTCGACCACTGGCTGCTGGACGAGTTTCAGGACACGAGCTTCGCGCAGTGGAGCGTGTTGCGGAACCTGATCGACGAAGCCGTGCAGGACCCGGAGCGGCGTCGGAGCTTCTTTTATGTGGGCGACGTGAAGCAGGCGATCTTCGCGTGGCGCGAGGGCGATGCGCGGCTGTTTCGTGAAATCTTCAACCACTACAACGCGGGCGCCGGCGGTGTGATCGAGGAGCGGCACCTCACCACCTCGTACCGCTCGGGCCCGCCAGTGATCGCGATGGTCAACCGCGTTCTGGGCGACGCCCCCGCGCTGCGCGCGCTGCTCCCCCCGGAACCGGCGGCCCGCTGGTCGCGTGAGTGGCGCGCACACACCAGCAGCCAGCCGGAGCTGGGCGGCTACGCGGTACTGCGCCACGCCGAGGACGAGGCGGGGCGGTTTGCCGCGACGCTCGCGATTCTGCAGGAAGTCGGGCCGCGGGGGCGCGGTCTGACGGTGGCCGTGCTGGTGCAAAAAAACGAGACGGCGGCGCGGCTGGCGGATTTTCTGCGCCGCGAAGGCGGTCTGGCCGCCGTGGCCGAGAGCGACCGGCACATCGCGGCGGACAATCCCCTGACCTGCGCGTTGCTGGCGCTGCTGCGCGCGGCGGCGCATCCGGGCGACACCTTTGCTGCCGAACACCTGTGGATGACACCGTTGACGGACGCTCTGGCGGCGGCGGGCCTCGGGTCGGCCGATGCTCTGACCGCGGTCCTGCTGGCCGAACTGCATGCGACGGGTTTCGCGGGGACGCTGGAGCGGTGGCTTCGCGCGCTGGAGCCGCACCTCGCGCCGGACGATGCCTTCAGCCGTCTGCGCGGGCGGCAGCTGGTGGAGCTGGCGCGCGAGTATGACGAAGGCGGCTGGCGCGACGTCGCCGGGTTTCTGGCCCTGGCCGAGGCGCACACGGTGCGCGATGCGGACGCGGCGGGCGTGGTGCGCGTGATGACCGTGCACAAGGCGAAGGGGCTGGGATTTGACCTCGTCATCCTGCCCGACCTCGAGGGCAAGACGCTGGTGCAGCGGCGGCGGGGCCTGGCCGTGCACCGGGCGGAGGACCGCACCGTGGAATGGATCCTCGACCTGCCGCCGGCCCTGATCGCGGAGCATGATCCGGTGCTGGCGGCCCATGTGGCCGCGGCGGAGGCGGAGGCGGCGTATGAGGCGCTGTGCAAACTATACGTGGCCCTGACGCGGGCGAAGCGGGCGATGTATGTCATCACGTCGCCGGTGCCGGCGAAAGGGACCTCGCAGAATTATCCCCGCCTGCTGCAGGAGACCCTCGGTGAAACCTGGAGCGCCGGGGATCAGGCTTGGTTTGCCGGGCTGCGGGCGGAGTCCCGGCCGGTTCCCCCGGTGGCCCTGACGCCGCTGCCTGAGCCGCTCGCACTGATTCGCCTGGCCGCGCGCAAGGCCTCGGAAGGCCGGCAGCGCGCGGTCGGCGGCGCAGAGCTGTTTGCGCTGTCAGCCGGGGAGGGGAGGGAGTTTGGCCTCAGGGTCCATGCGCTGCTGGCGCAGGTGGAGTGGGCGCCGGGTGCCGGGGTGACAGAGTTCGCCGAGGCTTGGGCCGGGCCGGATCCGGCGGCCGGGCAGGCGCTGGCGTGCTTACGTGCATCCGCCCTCGCCGGCGTCTGGGCCCGCCCTTCGCCCCACGCCGAGGTCTGGCGGGAACGGAGTTTTGAAACGGTGCTGGACGGCGTCTGGGTCACCGGCGTCCTCGATCGCGTGGTGGTGGAGCGGGATGCCGCGGGCCGCGTGGTCGCGGCATCCGTGTTTGATTTCAAGACCGACGTCCAGCCCGAGGTGGCGGATCACGCGGAGCAGCTCAGGCTCTACCGGCGGGCGGTGGCGGTGCTGACCGGCCTGCCCGGGGCGGCGGTGCGGGCGGAGGTGGTGTTCACGGCCACGCGGACGCGGGTGTTCGTGGGTTAAATTCACGCTTTACAGCGCTGCATGGGGCCGACACGGTGCGTTTCAACTTATACACCATGGGCAACCTCAAGAAGAAACGCCGTCTCCAGATGAACAAGCACAAGCGCAAAAAGCGCTTGAAGGCCAACCGGCACAAGAAGCGGACTTGGCAGAAGTAAGTTCATCCGCGGCACCAGTCCTGCTCCGATCCTCGCCCGCCGGCCGGTCCGGCGGGTTTTTTCTTGGGCGGTGGCTTCACCCCGGTGGGTGGGAGTCCTGCTCTGGAATTGACTTGTGTTGCCAATGATTTACCAAGAATTTCGCCTGGTTTCTACGGCCCGTTGAAGCCCACATGTTTCTTTCCGCAAAAACCAAAGGCTATTTTGTCGACTGCACCGAGGAATCCCTGCTGCTGGCGCGCACCTCGGCGTCGGCTCCGCCGTTTGTCGTGGAGGCCATTCAGGAATGCCCGCTGGGTGACGCCGATGTCATTGCCGGGGCCCTGAAGGTCTTGCAGCCAAAAAAGTCCGGCAACTACCTGCAGGCCGTGTGTGGTGTCTATACGCCGCGCCGCGTAATCCGACGGGTGACCTTTGATCTCAAGCGGATCAAGGAGGCCGGCTACCTGAATGAGGTGGCCTCCCAGCAGTTGCGGGTCGAACCTGACCACAACACGCTCATCGTGCTTAATTCCCAGGATGGCACGGAATACGACATGGCGGCGGGCACCCAGAAGGAGGCGGTCATCTGCGGACTTCCCACCGAGGAAATTGTCGCGTTGCAGGACCAGCTGTTGGCCATGGGCGTGTATCCCGACCGACTCGAAATCGGGTCCCTCGCAACGATCGGTGCCCTCGTCGACTACCTCGCTTTCACCAAGGTCAAGGTGCCCACCCTGATCCTCGAGATTTCGGCGGACCAGACCCAGTCGTTCATCGTTTCCGCCGCCGGCCTCGAAACGTCGCGCCCGATTCAACAGGGGCTCGATGCCATGATTCCGGTGGTGCAGAAGGAACTGGGCCTGAAGGACGAGGAGTCGGCCCGAAAGCTGTTTTTTTCCAACACCTTTGATTTCACCGGGTTGGCCCCGGCCCTGATCCGCCGTCTCGTCAAGGAACTGCAGTCATCCATCGGCTTTTACGAGGTGCAGACCGGCCAGTCCATCGGCCATGTGATCTGCCCGCTGCTGTCACCCAAGCTTGCCTGGATCGAGGACGCCATCGCCAGCCAGCTGTCGGTGACCGTGCTCAAGCCCGAGCTCGCCCCGTGGTTGCAGTCGCGCCACATCACCTTTGCCGACACCGTCCCCGCCGCCCAAGATGCGCGCCGGCTCGGGCTGTTCGGTCTGATGGCCCAATACACCGCCCATGGCCCTGCTCCCGAAAAAGCCTAAGGTCAAGTCGGCGGCTCCGCTGGTGCCGGCCTGGCATCCCAACTTTCGGAACTTCGAGCGCCTGCCCGACACGAAGGTCGTGCGCACGTCGTTCTTCATCAATGTCGCCGCGCTCTTTGTCACCCTGATGGTGGTCATTTACACTTCGTATGCCGAGTTCAACCTGCATAGTCTGAGCGGTGCGATCGACGAGCTGCAACAGCGGATCGACAAGAACCGGGAGGGAAGCGATCGGGCGGTGGCGCAGTTCAAGAAATTTCAGGAAGAGGAGAAACGGCTGCTGGAGGCGGCGGATTTTTCCGCCGAAAAATTCGTGACCTCTTCCTTCCTGCTGCACTTGGGCGAAACCCTGCCGCTGGGGATCGCGATCCGGCAGATCGAATACCGCTCCACTGGCGTCATCGTGCGCGGCACCGTGAAGGGTTCGCCCGACGAGGCCAGCGGCGTGCTGTCAACCTACAGCGACCACCAGTTGCCCACCGACAAGGATATTTCCGCGTTGTTTGAGGACGTCACGGTTACCAGCCAGGTCCGGAGTCAGGAAACCGGCTGGCTCACCTTTGAGTTGTTCCTCAAATTCAAGGGTGTGACCGGGAAGGAGGCAAAGAAATGAACGCCAACCTCCAACAGGTTGTCACCCTGTTCAAAAAGCAGCCCGTGGGCATCATCTGCGGCCTGGTGTGCGTCGCGCTCGGGGTCACGGACTATCTCCGTTCGGATCTGCAGGCGGACTTGGAAAAGACCCGGGATGAAAAGACCGCGGAAGCCAAACGACTGGAGGGCAATCTCACCAAGGCCGCCCGACTCAAGGAACAGATCGACGCCCTGACCGCGGACAACCAGTCGGTGAAGGAGCGCGCGGTCAAGCCGAAGGACATCACTACCAACTACCAGTATTTTTACCGGCTGGAGGCCGATTCCGGCCTGAAGGAGGTGAGCCTCATCCAGATTCCAGTCCCCGTGGCACCGGCCGGTGCTCCCCCGACCAACTACGTTCCGGTCAGCTATGGATTGACGCTGCAGGGCGAGTTTTCCCAGGTGCTGGACTTTCTCCGGCGACTGGAGCATGGCGCCCATTTCGCCCGGGTGAACAGCTGCGTGCTGGCGAGCGCTGCGCAGCAGGGCGAGACCAGCGCCAAGCTCGCCGTCGAGTTCAAACTCGATCTGCTGGGCCTGCCGGTGGTGCCCGCGGTGGTCCCGCCGGCCGCCCCGACCGATCTGACGCCGGTGATCAAACGCGCCGCCAGCGTCGAGCTCGCCCAGAACCTGCTTCAGTCCCGCCTGATTCCGCCGCCGCTCCCTCCCTCGTTGGTCAAGGATCCCTTTAATCCGCCGGACTTCCGGCCGCGTGATCTGGCGGTGACGCCCGCCACCCCGGCTTCCGTCGATCCGGTCGTGATTCAGGCTAACAGCGACCGCCAGACCCTGGCCAAGCTCGCCCCCCTCATCCAGCCCGACGGCACCTTCACCTTCGGCAACGATATCCTCCTGGTCTACGGTCAGAAAAGACTCCGCGTCGGCGATACGCTGCCCCTCATGTTTGAGGGCAAACCCTACGAGCTGGTCATATCCGCCATCTCCGGCGGCACCTTTACCCTTCGTCTCAACGGCGAGGAAATCACCCGGTCCATCAAACCCGACTCCAAATGAGAACGCCCATCCTGCTCCTCGCCGTTTTTGCCGCCGCTCCGTTGTTCGCCGGGGAGGGCCAGCCTGTTTCCGCCGCCCCCGCCGCCCCTGCCCCGGCCGTCCCGACTCCCGCCGTTGCCGCCCCGGCAATGGCGGCCCCCGTCCCGTCCGCCGCTCCCGCCCTCCCCGAGATCCGCCCGGCCGCTCCCACCATTGTCATCACGCCCGACGCCCCCCAGCCGACCATCGCCAAGGGCAAGGACACGCTCTCCGTCGACTTCCCCGACGAGGATATCCGCACCATCCTGCGCAACGTCGCCGATCTCTTCGAACTCAACATTGTCGTCCCCGACACCCTCCAGGGCAAGGCCACCATCAAACTGCGCGACGTGAGCTGGCGCCAGATCTTCCAGGTCGTCCTTTCCCCGGTGGGCTACACTTTCGTGGAGGATGGTAACATCATCAAGATCATCAACCAGGACGCGCTCTCCCAGGAGCCGGTGACGACCGACATCTTCGTGCTCAACTATGCCAAGGCCTCGGACATGGTCGCGGCCATCAACCCGCTGGTCGACGCCGGCAAGGGCGGGAAGATCATCATCGACGTCCGCAGCAACAGCCTCGTCATCACCGAGCACCCCACCCAGATGAAGCGCATCAGCGGCATCATCGACCAGCTCGACAAGGCCACCGACCAGGTGATGATCGAAACCAAGTTCATCGAGGTGAATGAAAATGACACCAAGAACATCGGGGTGAACTGGTCCTCCCTCAGCGGCTACGGTGCCAGCGCCGGGCCCTTCAACCGCAGCTACAACGACAGCCAGGGCCAGTCCCGCTCCAATGGGATTAACAACTCCGGGTCGACCAACAATGCCAACGGCACCACTAATTCCAATACGAACAGCAACGGCAGCACCTCCTCCACCAACTTCAGCGTCAGCGGCGGCGCGCCGACCAGCACCCTGACCAACGGGACCAGCGCCTCCACCGCCGTCACCAACGGCATCACGGCCTCCACCGACGTCTCCACGGCGCTCAGCAACCTGAACGCACTCACCAATACTTCGAGCCTCGCGCGCAATTTCACCGCCGTTTTCTCCGCCAACCAGTTCAATGTCGTCCTCAGCGCCCTCCAGTCGCTCAACACCAGCAAGATCGTCTCCAACCCGACCGTCGTTACGCTGAATAATTCCGAGGCCGTCATCAACGTCGGCGAGGAGGACCCGCTGCCGCAGTATACCTACAACCCCCAGACCGGCGCCTATGTCGTCAGCGGCTTCGACTACAAGCCCATCGGGGTCATCCTCAAGGTCACTCCGCAGGTCAACGCCCGCGGCTTCATCAAGCTCACCCTCGCCCCCGAAGTCAGCCAGAAGACCGGCGCGGTCTCCTTCGGCGGGACCGACATTCCCATCATCGGCACCCGCAAGGCCACCACCACGGTCTCCCTCAAGGACGGCTACACCATGGGCATCGGCGGCCTGCTCACCTCCCAGTCCACCAAGGGCAAGACTTCCGTGCCCATCCTCGGTTCCCTGCCCCTCCTCGGACAGCTTTTCCGCTCCGACAGCAACGACCTGACCAAAACCAACCTGATCATCTTCATCACCGCCAAGACCATCAACTCCGAGGGCGCCCCCGCCGAGGAGATCTTTGATTCGCGCAACATCCGCGAGATGGGGGTGAAGCGCGACGAGCTGCCCGGCTTCCGCGACGGCAGCGACCCGTTCGTGCCGCTGCCCACCCCCCCCGAGCCCAAGAAGTCCTCGAACCCCCGCGCCAAGTAAACCGGCCGCCCTCTCCACTTCCAGCGAAAGGACGCCCATGAAACCAAAAATTCTCACCTTGTTGCGGGGGCTCGCCCTCGGGGTGGTGGCCCTGTTCTCCGCTTCCGGAGGCCGGGCCGACACCATCGCAGCGGGCCGGGATTTTGCCGGGGCCATCGACGGCACCGGCGTGCTCCGCACCTGGGGCCGGAACGACCTCGGCCAACTCGGCCAGTCCCCGGGCGTATCCCCGGTTTCCCAGCCCCAGCCGGTTTCCGGGCAGTATGCATCCGTGGCCATGGGACAGGACTTCACCATCGCTATCGACACCACCGGTGCGGTCTGGGCCTGGGGCAACAACACCGTCGGTCAGCTCGGCCGCGGCAGCACCACCTCGGCCACCACCCCCGTCAAGGTCGCCCTGCCCGCCGGCGCGGTCGCCCGCGCGGTCGCCGCCGGCCAGAATTTTGGCCTGGCCCTCGTCGACGTCGGCAGCGACCACGGGCGCATCTATGCTTGGGGCGGCAATGCCTTCGGCCAGCTCGGCCAGGGCACGATCAACAACGTCGCGAACAGCTCCCCGCTGCTCGTCAGCAACGGCTCCCGCCGCTACACCGCGGTCACCGCCACCGACCTCGCCGCCGTGGCCATTGCGACCGACGGCTCGCTCTGGGCCTGGGGTGACAACCAGCAGGGCGAACTCGCCCAGGGCAATGCGGCGGGCTCCGCCCCGTATTACAGCTCCGTCCCCGTCCGGATCGGCGCGTCCACCGTTTGGACCGCCCTCGCCGCCGGCTCTTCGCATGTGCTCGCGCTGCAGGGCGGTGTGCTGTATACGTGGGGCAGTAACATCCTCGGCCAGCTCGGCAACGGCACCTGGGGCAATAGCGTGAGCATCCCGGGGCTCGTCGCGCCGCCCGCCGGCCAGACCTGGGCCACCATCGGCGCCGGGGACAACCACAGCCTCGCGGTCACTTCCTCCGGCAATCTCTACGGCTGGGGGCTCAACTTCAGCGGGGAACTCGACCTGACCGTGCTGCAGACGGGCGCGAACAACTGGTATACCACCCCCCAGGCCATCGGTCTCGAGCCGGGGCTCGCCCCGTGGACCGCGGCGGCCGGCGGGACGGATTTCACCATCGCCCTCACCACCACCGGCGGGGTCTATCTGGTCGGCGGCGACGCCAACGGCCAGCTGGGCGCCGGGGTGGTCGACGCCAACCTCAACTTTACCCCGGTCTTCGGCTCCGCCCAGGTCAGCGGGGTCAACCTCCTCGCCAACGCCCCCGTCGTCCCCTCCACGACCCTCGGCGTCAACACCGTCATCCAGCCGGTCACCGTCCTCGTGCAAAACACCGGCTCGGCCGCCCTCGCGGGCAGCTACGCCGTCAGTCTCTATCTGTCGGCCGACAATGTGCTCGACGCCTCCGACCTGCTGCTCGCCACCTCCACCCAGTCCGGCGGGCTCGGCGCCCTCAGCTCGCGTACCGTCACCTTTTCCTCGCCCGACGTCGCCATCCCCGGCGTCACCCCCGGGGCCAACTTTCTCATCTCCCAGGTCGTCCCCGTGAGCGCGGCCGATCCGCTCAGCCCGATCGACGGCGCCGCCACGGCCGTCACGGTCGTCGGCCCCGACCTCACCGTGGAAAGCTTGGCCATCGCCGGTGGCCCCAACGTCCTACCCGGCGGCACGCTGACCGGTGTCACCGCCACCTTGCGCAATGCCAACGCCGGGGCCATCCCCGCCGGTCGCGCCGTGCTCGTCCGGGCCTACCTGACCAACGTCGCGAACTTCAGCCCCGCCACTTCCGTGCTGGTCGATCATTTCAGCTACACCGGCGGACTCGGCGCGGGCGCCTCGGTCGCCCTCCCGGCCCGCACCATCACCGTGCCAGCCGGCACGCTCGGCGGCAGCTACCAGCTGTTCTACTCCGTCAACGAGGACGGCGCCATCGCCGAAACCGGTTCCACCGGCGATGCCACGGCGGCTCCCGTCAACGTCCAGTCCTACGATCTCGCGGTCACCAGCCCCTCGCTCCCCAACGTCGCGGCGGCTGCCGACGGCGGCTCCAAGATCATCGGCGTCGCCGCCACGCTGGATGTGGTTAACGCTTCGGCGCAAAATCTCGGCTCCCAGGCTTACGCTGGCGGCTTCACCGTCTCGCTTTACCTGTCCGCCGACGGCACCCTCAGCGCCGACGACCGGCTGCTGGCCACCATCACGGACCCCGCCGGCCTCGCCGTCGGGGGCGGCCGCCTGGAATCTTTCCGCAACGTGGTCGTCCCGTCGGTCGCGCCGGGCGCCTACTCCCTGATCACCCGCATCGACCCCGCCCCGGGTGCGCTGGATTCCACTCCGTCCGACAACACCGCGGCCCTCGCCGTCCGCGTCAACGGGCCCGACCTCACGCTGACGAACGCGGTGCTCGCCGGCGGCCCGACCGCCAGCGCCGGCGGCAGCTTCACCGGGGTCAGTTACACCCTGCGCAATCTCCGCGCCGGCGTCCTTTCCGCCGGCAGCCCCCTGTTGGTGCAGGTCTATCTTTCCGCCAACGCCTCGCCCAACCCGGCCGCCGACACGCTGCTCGACAGCTACTCGTATACCGGCGGTCTGGCCGCCGGCCCGTCGTCGGTCTCCCTGCCGCTGGCGCCGCGCCCGCTCAACGTTCCCGCTGGCACGCCCGGCGGCTCGTATAATCTGTTCATCGTGGTCAACGGGGACGGCGCCATCGCCGAAAGCGGCGCGACCGACGGCGACCCCGGCACCGGCAACAACGTGCTTACCGTGCCGGTGACCGTCAGTGCCGCCGATCTCGCCGTGAGCACGCCGACGGTCGCCTCGTCCACTTTCGGGGTGAACACCACCCTCGGCAGCGTCTCCACGTTCGTGCAGAACCGCGGCGGCCAGGCCTATGCGGCCGGTTACACGCTCCAGCTCTACCTTTCGACCCTGTCCACCTTTGATGGCACCGCCGTTCTCCTGCAGAGCAGCCCCGTCCAGGCCGGCTCGCTCGGCTCGCTCGCGAGCGCGCTCTACACCTGGTCCAACGTCGCCATCCCCGATCTCGCCCCGGGCAGCTATTTCCTCTTCAGCCGCGTTGTCCTCAGCGCGGGCCAGACCGACGCCAACCAGACCAACAACGTCGCCTCGACCCCCGTGACCCTCGTCGCGCCCCAGCTCACCACCGGCAGCTTTGTCTTCCCCAACAGCACCAGCGTCAGCCCCGGCGGCTCCTTCGGCAACGTCAGCTACCAGCTCGTCAACAGCGGCTCCGGCGCCGTCCCGGCCGCCCGCGCGGTGCGGATCGAGGTGTTCCTCTCCAACGACACCACCCTCGATCGCGCCGCCGACGTCCTCCTCGACCAGTATGACTACCTCGGCGGCCTGGCCGCCGGTGGCAGCGTCGTGCTGCCCAGCCCCGCCCACGCGCTGAACCTGCCGCAGAATGTCCAGAACGGCGTCTACCAGCTCCTCTTCGTCGTCAACGGCAACGGCGCCGTCGCGGGCGCACCCGTCAGCGTGGTCGCCCAGCAGGTCGCCGTCGGCGCCCTCGATGCCCAGGTTTCCGCCCCCTCGATCTCCGGCGCCAGCCTCGGCTCCAGCACCAGCCTCGGCGTCAATACCCCCCTGCCCAGCACCACCGTCACGGTCACCAACACCGCCGGCTTCGCCATCCCCCCCGGCACCGTCGTCAGCCTCTATCTGTCCGCCGACAGCACCGTCTCCGCCGACGACGTCCTGCTCGCCACCCAGACCATCGCCGCGTCCATCCCCGGCGGCGGCACCCGCACCGTCACCTTTGCCGGTCTCACCGTGCCCGATGCCGGCCAGGGTTCGTATCACCTCCTGTCCCAGATCGTCCTCCCGTCCGGCCTCAACGACCTCAACCTCGCCAACAATGTGGCCGACACCCCGGTGACGCTCAACCGCCCGAAACTGCAGGTGGGCGCCATCAGCGCCCCCAGCGTCGTCGACCTCAACGCCCCCAGCCCCGCCTTCAACGGGGTCACGTTCTCCCTCACCAACACCACCACCGGCGCCATCCCCGCCGGCCAGGCCGTGCTCTACGAGGTTTATCTTTCCACCGACGCCACGCTCAGCCCCGCCAGCGACACCCTGCTGTATTCCAGCACCTTCACGGGCGGACTCGCCGCCGGCGCCGTCACGACCATCGGGCCCTTCACCACCTCAACCATCCCCGCCGCCACCGTGGGCGGCAACTACTACCTGATCGTGGTCGCCAACCGCGACAGCAACATCGCCGAGGCCAACCAGCTCCCCGACACCGCCACCCAGCTCGTCTTCCTCAAGAAAACCAACGCCCCCGGCCTCGCCATGGACTATGGCGTGTTCACCTTCGGCGGCTCCGGCCAGTGGCATTCCGTCACCGATTCGCGGGCTTCCGGCGGCCAGGCCTTCCAGAGCCCCGTGCTCGCCACCGGCCAGACCGCGACCCTCACCCTCGGCGTCACCGGCCCCACCACCGTCAACGCCCCGTGGCTCATCATCGGCGCGGTCGCGGACGCCGTTTCCTACACCGTCACGCCCGGCCTGACTGCGGGCACCCTGACCACCGGCCAGACTTACCAGATCGTGTCCTATGTCGCCGGCGACAACTTCACCAATGTCGGCGCCGGCGCCAACGCCGCCGGGGTTAACTTCACCGCCACGGGGACCACGCCCGCCACCTGGACCCATGGCAGCAACGTGCAGCCCGTCGGCACCCTCTCGGGTTTCCTGCCCACCTACCAGCCGCAGGTCATCGCGGTGCCCGCTGGCCCCCAGACGATCACGTGGACCTACGCGCAGAACAGCGCCACGACCACCAGCTACGCGCGGCTCGACCTCGATCTGCCCAACTTCTCCGCCAGCGGCGACGGTTCCTGGTTCGGCGTGGCCGACCCCACCGCGCCCACCGGTACCGGCAACTCGGCTACCTCGCCGGTGCTGCAGGCCGGCCAGCAGGCCACCCTCGCCACCAGCATCACGGTCGGCAGCCCCGGTTTGGTCAGCTTCTGGTGGCGCACCGCCAGCGTCGTGAACCAGGATACGCTTACCTTCCTGATCGACGGCCAGCCCGCGCAGCTTCCCACCACGGCTGCGTTCACCCCCGCGGCCTCTGCCGTCATCTCCGGCACCACCGCCTGGCAGAACGTCGCTTTCCTCGTCAGCGCCGGCACCCACACCCTCAGCTGGGTCTATGCCCAGAACAGTCCGGTGACAACGTCCGCCGCATTCGTGGACGGGCTCGAGGTCCTCAGCCCCCTCGCCACCACCAACCCGGTCAACCGCCTGACCAACCCCGCCGACCATGCCGCGGTGCCCCCGAGCAACATCGATCTCGCCATCACCAGTGTCGTCGCCCCCACCGGCACCTACCTGCTCGATGACGCCGCCGGCACCGGCCGGCTCCCCCTCACCGTGACGGTGGCGGACATCGGCGCCGACTTCACCTCCAGCCCCGCCTGGGACTCGACCTCCCTCGACATCCGCCTGTCGAAGAGCGGCACCTTCGGTGATGCCGACAATATCATCCTGGGCAGCTACGCCCATCTCGACACTCTGCCCAACGGCAACCAGGTCGTCTTCGATGGCGAGATCAACCTCCCCTTCGACCTCCCGGCGGACAACTACTATCTGCTGATCGCCTTCAACGGGGCCGCGCAGTCCACGCAGACCACGGGTCCCCTCATCACCGGCCAGAGCTACCAGATTATGAACTACGTGGCGGGGGACAACTTCGCCAATGTCGGCGCGGCAGCCAACGCCACCGGCACCGTGTTTGTCGCCACGGGCACCACTCCGACGGTCTGGACCCACGCCAGCACCCTCATGCTGGTGGCCAACCAGACCGAGTTCACCCTCGCGAACAACACCTTCAAGAGCCCCACGCCGGGCTACACCATCGTCCGGGCGCCCAACCTGGTCGTCACGAATTTCCAGGGCCTGTCGCCCAATTACCCCTACCATCCCGAGGATTCGGTTTACGTCAAGTATACCATCGGCAACACCGGCCTCGGCTCGGTGCTCCCCACCCAGCCGTTCCAGGTGAAGGTCGACTTGATGGCGCTGGGCGCCGGCGGCACCGATCCCTCCCTGGGCGTGGTCGTGAAATCTTACGCGCCCATCACCGAGAGCGTCTTCCTGCCCGAGGTGGGCGGACAGTATCCCAACGGCGGCACCGCGACCGTCACCCATTTCATGGATCTGCCCTCTCTCCGCGACCTGGAGGTGGCGCTCGGTCTCGTGCCCGCCGGCACGCCCGAGGATGATGCCAAAGTCTTCATCGCCGAGTCCCAGATCAGCAACTGGGGTTATTACTTCCGCGTTTTCGTGGACTCCGGCAACGCCATTGCGGAATCCAGCGAGACCAACCTCTTCTATTTCTACAGTCCGTTTTTCATGGTGCCCGTGGCGACCGAGCAGAATCTGGCGCAGTTCCTCGGCGACCCCAGCTTCGCCCAAACCTATGTCGGCTCGGCCACCCTCGACGGCACCGTACCCAACAATGCCACTCCGGCTAATGCAGCCTTCAATAATCTGCTCATCAGCTACGCGACCTCCCAGGCTCCCACCGGCTCGCCGGGGTTGCTCGACCAGCCGCTCAGTCAGAACGGCGTGGCTTCGCTCTCCGTGCCGCCCAATCTGAACGCCCAGTATCTCACGCAAACTTTCGACTTCAACGTCCGGGCCAATGATATCGCCATCGATGTCCAGACCTCCTCCAACCTGGTCACCTGGTCCACCCTGGTGACATTGAGCCCTCCGTATTATGGAACTTCGGGTTCGCGCAGCCTCACCGGATTCGGCGGACTCGCCGACAATCCCTACGTGCTCTCGGTCGATGGCAACAGCACCGATGTGCAGAAGGTCTACACGGCGCGGGTGACCGTGCGCGACAGCCAGCCCGTGGCGGCATCTCCGACCCGTTTCATGCGGTTGAATGTCCGCTCGCTGCTTCCGGCGGTGGTGCCGACGACCCCCAGCTCACTCGGGGTCGTCTTTGATCCCACGACCTCTCAATACATCCTGTCCTGGACGGCGGACAAACTGCCGACGCTGGCCAATCCGTTTGGTGCCGGTCAGATTTCGGGCGGAGCCTTCGTGATCGAACGCGGCGAGCAGTCCGACGGTTCCGACTTCAAGGTCGTTGGATCATCCACCAACTTGTTAAAAGATAACGGAAACGGAACGGCCTCCTACTGGTTTAGCGAAAGCCTGAAGGGGACGGCGACTTACTACTACCGCGTCCGGGTAATCACGTCCGGCGGTTCGTCGCATTACTCCACGCCGAACTTCTCGGTCAATGTGCCCTGAGCCTGAGTTGCCTCGCCGTCCTCCCCGGACCGCCGGCGGGGGAACTCGGGTCCGCCTCCTGCAAACCGCCGATCAAGCAACCCGACCGCACGGAGCCTGACCCGGAGGTCACGGAGCAAACTGTTGTTTCCCCTTTGGGGCGTTGAGTCCTGCCGGCAACGGAGTGGGGGCCCCAACCCCTTCAACGCTCGGTTCATTCCTCCGTGAACACTTCGGTTTCCGCTGCGCGCTCTGCCACCAACTTATCTTTCTGGCCACATTTACCGTGACACCGCGCCCGACGCCATCCCCGTCCGCCCACTCCGGCCTCCATCCCCGCAACCTCCATCGCGTGCCTTACGATTTCTCGCGTCTCCGGCGGGCTTGGCCGGCTTTGACACCCTATGTGAGGGATAATGGCTTCGGCGTCGATTCCGTTGACTTCGCCCAGCCGGCTGCCGTCAAGGCCCTGAACCAGGCGCTCCTGCGGGAGTTTTATGGCATCATCGAATGGGATCTGCCTCCGGGCTACCTCTGCCCGCCCATTCCAGGCCGGGCCGACTACATCCATCACTTGGCCGATCTGCTCGACGAGGGAGGGGCGGGCGGCATCCCGCGCGGGGACTCCGTTGGGATCCTCGATGTGGGCGTTGGCGCAAGCTGCGTTTATCCCATCCTCGGCCGCCATGAATATGGCTGGCGCTTCATCGGCACGGAGACCGACCCGTTGGCCCTTGCGAACGCGCGGCGGATCATTGCGGCCAACCCGGCCCTGGCTGACGGGGTGCGGGTGCGGCGACAGACGGATCCCCTCACTCTGTTTCGCGGTGTGGTTGAACCCGGGGAACATTTTGCGGCCGTCCTTTGCAATCCGCCCTTCCATGGTTCGGCGGCCGAGGCGGGGGCGGGCAGCCGCCGCAAGGTCCGCCATCTCCACGGCGATCGGTCCCTCGCCCCCGTCCTGAATTTTGGCGGGCAGCCCCATGAACTCTGGTGCCAAGGGGGTGAGGTGGGCTTTGTGCGCCGGATGATTGCAGAGAGCGCCGAATTCGCCGGCCAATGTCGCTGGTTCACCACCCTGGTCTCAAAGTCGGCCAGCCTTCCATCCCTCCTTGCCGCCTTGAATCAGGTGCCGGTGAGAGCGGTGAAAATCATTCCGATGGCTCAGGGGCGGAAGCAGAGCCGGATCGTGGCCTGGACGTTCGCGATCCGTTAACCGCACTTCAGGCAGTCCACCATGCCCGTTCGCCAGGGGAAGCCGGGAGGCCACGACCAGTCGTCCGGTACCGAACATAACTCGATTAATTGATAAAAAGCAGCCTGACCCCTTTTGTGGGGTGGTTGCGCCTTGCGTCGGGCGGGGGTGAAATCATAAGTTGAGGCTATGTCGTGCCCTGCCTCACGTCATTTGCTCGCATCCTTCGCGCTCGCGGTGGCAGGTGCCAGTTTCGTCGCCAGCTGCGCCTCGCCGCGGACGGTCGCGAATCAGGTCCCCAGCGCAAGCCAGGTTCCAGCCGTGGCACCCATTTCGCGGACAGCGCCCGGGGAACTCCTGACCCGCGGTGAGCTTCAAATTGAGACGCAGGATATGGTCAGCGCTCAACAGAGTTTCTGGGAACTGCTGTCAGCACCGCTGCCAGCCGTCGGGGTGCCAACACTCCCGGCCAAACCCGAAGAATCCGCGCCGGCCCCAATCGACTCTGGCGGACTGAGGGGGCGGTATGCCCGCGCCCGCGCCTTTGACACGGAAGCAAACAAATTTATCATGGCCAACCGTCGGCTCAACGCGCGGTGGCTGGTTCTCGGCGGACATGGCGACGGCGGCATCCCTCTGGTTCAGACAGCGGCGGCTCCGGTGGACGAGATAACCTCCCGAGACCGGGCGGTCGTCTTCCTCGCGTTGATTGCCGCCGAGGCGCAGAACGGAGTGGAACTCATGGCCACCGCCCAGGCCAAATTTGAAGCGTGGCATTGGCCGATCGCCGAGCAGATGCTCGCCTTCCGGATCATCCACAGTATTGTGGCGGGTGGCGGTGTCAGAAACGGCAATCTGGCGCGCGGTGGCCCCGTCTATGACCTCACTGACCAGCTGTTGCGCCTGATCGAAACGAAAGTTCTGAACCAGGCACCCGACCGTGAACTCGATGAGTTCTGCTATCAGAATCTGCCTTCGGGCTGGAGTTTTCAGGACCTCAGGCTCCGCATTGCGGATCTCAGGGCGCGGCTGGGTCAGCGGTTGGCCCAGATTCCCAGTTATCGGATACAGTCGAGGGTCGATGTTGTCCGGGCGGATCGGGACACCTCGCCCGAAGGCGCGGCCCGACGCAAGTCCGCCGCCTTGGACATCGTTGCGATGGCCAGCGCGGACAATCCGGAGGAATTGTGCCGGGCCATCACTCTCTGCGCGGAAGTGGAGGAGTGGGGGGGCTTGCGGAAGGTACTGGACGAATTGAAACGGGTCCCCTGGGAAAACTACCGGAACAATTCGGCGGTGCGCGCGCAGCTGAGCTCGCTGGCTTTGAACACGGGATCCCAATTCCTGAGTTCGGCCACGGTGGGAAGGATGGTGACCCCCGACATTCCCCGCGTCATGCTTTGGGCCATCTATGGGCGCACTGGACCGGAGCCTCCGCGGGCTCCGACTGTCGGGACCGGCTTCAGTTTTGACCCGGAGGTCTTCCCGCCGCCGAGCCGCTATGTGGGGTCGGGTGATGTGAAAACGTACCAATTATGGCACAAGCAATGGCAGGAGAGAGGCCTGATGCCGACCATGTATGAGGCTTTGAATGCCAACGAACAGGATCTCGGCGGCTGGCGTCAGGTCTATCCTGCTACGTTGCGGGTCTATTTTATGTGGTGGGAAAACCGGCGGGGGGAAGCCATTGTGTCACCGGTCGGGTTAAATACAGCCAGCAAAGATCGGGTTAAATGCAGCCACCCTGA
>CAIQQB010000034.1 GCA_903873805.1 uncultured Opitutia bacterium
GCCAAAGCCGAGGATATCCTGGCCAAAATCGAACGCTGCCGTCGGCGGCTGGAAGCCATCCAGCCCGGTTGCACCCTGCCCAAACGGCGCAATAAGGCCGCTTGAGTTATGTCTAGTCATAACGGCATCACTACACTAGGGTTTCTGGAAAAGCTCCTGGTGCATCGGCCTCATCTGGGGCCTCTGGCACGCGCCGCTCATTCTTTACGGCTATAATTATCCGGGGCATCCCGTGGCCGGAATCATCGCGATGATGGTCCTGGAACTGCTGTTCTGCCCGCTGATCGCCTATGTGCGCCTCCGATCGGGCACGGTGCTGGCGGCGGCGATCATGCACGCGTCATTCAACGGGACGACCTACGCGCAATCGCTCGTTTTCGACCACGGCGACAGCCTTCTGGTCGGGGTCGGCGGTCTCCCGGGGATGCTGGTCCTGCTGGCGCTCAACGGCGGGCTGTACTGGCTGATCCGCCACCAGCCTCCCCCGGCCCCGATACCATAGCGATCCACAGCCATTGCGGCGCTCCGCATGAGTTTCCCTTTGCCGCGATCCGATTCGGCGCAACCGGTTTTTTCGCCGGGAACCCGGGCCTGCGGGCCGGGTCGGGAGGACTGCATGCACCGGTTCCTCATCGTCCTGTGGGCTCTCGCTTCGGCCGGCGTGGCTGAGGCGGCTGAGTTTCACTTGGTCGGCCGCGTCCGGGATACCGTCGTTTGGCCCGGAACCCAGGACCCGGCTGATCGAACCACAGTGTTTCTCGACCTCGAAAATGGCGGCCTCTCGCTGAACGAGCTGCGGATTGTCTTCGAGGCCAAGGACGGGGCCGTTTCCGATCTCACTTGGATGGACAATAATCCACCGAATCAGACGAAGGCACCCGCCCGGATCCCCGCGCTGGCGGGCAGCACCGCGGGGCGGGCGTTTCTGGTCACGTTTGCCGGACCCGTTTTCGACCGCCAGCATCAGGATCAGCTCCAGCTGACCGATTTTGCCTGGGTGCCGGCGGCCAATCCCGCCACCAACGACCTGTTCAACCACGCGGATGAACTGACCCTGATTGTGATTGGCCGTCCCGCGTCCGCCCAACCGAAAAGCGGCATGATGCCCGCTTCGACCAAGCTGTTCACGGGCCAAACCGCCTTTGGCACCCCCAATGACGGCTGGTTCGGCGGAGCGCCATCGGCCTCCGACATCCGGGTGACGAAGTCCGAGATGCTGGCGGTGATTCAGTCTCTGGGCGAAACCTGTCTGGCCGGGGCCATTCGGCGCACCGTCACGCCCGCAGGAAGAGAGGGAGCGGCGGCCGGCAGCCCCTCCGCGGTCTTTGAAGGCAACCCCGCGGATCTGACGGCCGGTGCGGTCGCGATCGGTTACATCGCGCCGGACGGGGGCATCACCTATTACCTCATGTGGTTCGATGACCGCACTGAAGCGGTCAAAACCCTGAGGCGATTGCAGCAGAAAGTCAGCCTGGCCGAATCGGCTGCAACCGTGATGGGAAACGTGATCCATACGCTGGAGGCATCTTCCCCAAACGACGACCCGGCGCAGCAGCCGGTGACCGACCTGCCGGCGCACGCGGCCGCCCTCAATGTCAGCGTTGGGGCAAATGCAGCCAGGTAAGTTGGGGTTAAATGCAGCCACTTTGAGAGGTTAGTTTACGCCAGCGGCGAAGATTGCTTTCGCCGAGGGCGTAATGAACCAAATCAAAGTGAGCATCCAACAATCGATCA
>CAIQQB010000035.1 GCA_903873805.1 uncultured Opitutia bacterium
GGGTGTAAATTCTTAGCCTTATTTTTAGTTTTGCCATTCTTGAAAAATAAAAGCCCGTATCTAATTAAAGATAAGGGCTTTGCTAAAGTGGCGTCCCCACGGGGATTCGAACCCCGGTGCCCACCGTGAAAGGGTGGTGTCCTAACCGGGCTAGACGATGGGGACGCAAAGAACGAAGGGGCGAGACCCTAGGCGCAGACCTTCTTCGCGCAAGGCAAAAAACGCACACACGCTTTCTTCGCCCTCTCCAACTGGTTTCCACGGGCGTTTCCGCCCGTCCACCGAACCGAAAGCACGGTCCCCGACTGGGTGGCTTGAACTCGTTCGATTATTCCAAACACGCCGATCTTTTCTTCGGCTCTCCACTCAACAGCAACCTGTCCGCCTCACGAAGACTTGAGCGAGATCAGCAGGCCGTCAGGGACGCCATGTTTCTGCGTCCAGCTCCAGTTCGAAGAGGAGATCGTCGCGGCAGATGTCGCAGTGGAGATTGATACATGGCGGATTCTCCCAGCCGTGTTCGCGGCACCACGCTTCGAACGCCGGAACATAGGCGGGCGATTTGAAATAGGCGAGTGCACGGGTGACATCGGACCAGCCTAGGCCGCGCACCTCCAGAATCGCGCCGACCACGCGCATCGTAAGCTCAATCTGGCGGTGAATGTCGTCCGCCCAGACGGTGGCACCGCCGGGTTCGATGCTGGCGGTGCCGGAGACGAGAATGCGCCGACTCCCGTCGAGTTCGAATTCCATGGCGCGGCTAAACGCGCTGCCGTAGGCCGGCGCAGGGCACTGCAAAGGAGAGCCTATTTCTTTCGCGCCGCGGGCGGGATCGGATGGACGGATAGCGAGCCCCGCGAGGACGAGCGCCGCGCCAGCCAGATTGGTCGCGGAGATGCCGGTGCTGGCCGGAGTAGAGCCGGTGCGAAACGCGACTTCGCGGTAGCGGGCGGACCGCACGCGGTTGAACTCGCCATACCACTCAAGCAGGTCGCGATTGTAGCACCAGGTGCGCACGAGATCGCCAAGGGCAAAGCCGGCGGCGTTGAGCACCTTCTCTAGATTTTTGAACGCCTGTTCCGTCTGCAGCCCGGGCGCAACGGCCGGATTTTCAGGCAATACTCCGCCGACCCAGCAAAGGTCGGCATCGCCCACTTTGTAACGCGTCGCCAGCACGCGGCCATCGAGCACGACCGGCTCGATGCGACCATCGGCGAGCGCAAAGGCCTGCACGCCGGCCAGTGCGGCGCCGTTGCAACTGGCCCCCTCCACCCAGAGCACCGGCCAGACCGGCGCGCCCAAGGCATCGCTCATCGCCATCTCGATTGACAGCCGCGCGGCCAAGGATCCGAAAATCATCAGCCCGATCGGGGTGCCTCGCCGCTCGCGCAGCCGGGCGGCAAGACGGCAAAATGGCAATGCCGGGGCTTCGCCGGGTCGGGAAATTTCAGTGAGCGTCAACTCGCGCGCCACTGTGGCGATAGCAGAGTGCGCAGCAGGCATACGAGGTACCGACAGAGAACGAATGGGAGGCATTAGAAAGTAGCTGGATATTGCCAAGACGCATGGGGACAGACGTGGGATACGGGAAAAGTTACCCCGAGTAGCGAATCTTTTATAGAAGCAAGCCGGTTAGCAAAAGATCATTGAACCAGATTAGATTAACTTAATGTGCCGTGTAGACGTATCCACCGACACCTGATAACGTCATCTTCCTCGCCTCCTATGCCCCGCTTTTCCCGATGCTCCCGCCGGCTGACCGTCGCGTTCGTGTTCGTCGCATGCACCGTAGCCCCAGCGGCTCCGCCTGCCGCCGCACCCATCGCGCCCAGCACGGATGCCTCCGTGTTTGAGGCAACCGGGGATCCAGTGTCGGCGACTCCGCTGGACAAGCTCGTGCGCGCGCGCCTGCGGAAACTGGGGATCATCCCGTCGCCATTGTGTTCGGATGCTGTTTTCCTGCGTCGCGCCTACCTGGACGTCATCGGCACGCTGCCAACCTTGGGGGAGGCGCGGGAGTTTCTCGATGATCGGCGCCCCGACAAACGCCAGCGTCTGGTCGAGCGGCTGCTCGCAAGGCCGGAATACGCCGACTACTGGGCCATGCGGTGGAGTGATCTGCTGAGGGTGAAGGCCGAGTTTCCGATCAACCTGTGGCCCAACGCCGCCCAAGCCTACCATCACTGGATCGTGCAGGCCTTGCGCGAAAACCGTCCTGCCGACGTGTTCGCGCGCGAACTCCTCGTCTCCAACGGCAGCAACTTCCGCGTCGGTCCGGTGAATTTTTTCCGCGCCGTGCAAAGCCGCGATCCGGAAGGCCTGGCAAAGGCGGTGGCGCTGACGTTTTTTGGCATGCGCGCAGAGCACTGGCCGCCCGAACGGCTCGCGGGGCTCGCGGGTTTTTTCACGGCGGTGCGCTACAAAGCGACCGGAGAGTGGAAGGAGGAGATTGTGTTCTTCGATTCCGGAGCCCCCGCCGATCCTGCACGGGAACCGATCTTTCCCGACGGTACTCCCGCGTCGCTCGCCCCCAGGCAGGATCCACGCGAGGTTTTGGCAGACTGGATGCTCCAGCCCAAGCATCCGTGGTTCGCACGGGCGCTAGCCAATCGCTCATGGAGCTGGTTTTTTGGCCGCGGCATCGTGGACGCACCGGACGATCTCCGTCCGGACAACCCGCCCGTGAACCCCGCGTTGCTGGACTATCTCGAGCACGAGCTGATCGACTCGCATTATGATCTGAAGAACTTGTTCCGGCTGATCCTCAACTCGCAGACTTACCAGCGGTCCTCGCTGCCGATGGACCCGAGCCCGGAAGCGGCGGCGAACTTCGCCTATTACCCCGTTCGTCGTCTCGAAGCCGAAGTGCTGGCGGACGCCCTCAACCAAATCACCGGCGGCACCGATTCCTACGTGAGTGCGATCCCGGAGCCCTTCACCTTCGTCCCGGCGGACATCCGCTCCATCGCTCTGCCTGACGGCAGCATCACCGGCGGGCTCCTGGAGACATTCGGCCGGTCGCCGCGCGACACCGGGCTCGCCGCGGAGCGGGACAACGCCATCAACGCCACCCAGCGACTACACCTCCTCAACTCCACCCATGTGCTCCGCAAACTCGAACAAGGATCGGCAATGCGCCAGCTGCTCAAACCCGACGCCTACGGCGGCGAGCCGGTGGTCAATCGGCTCTACCTCACCGTGCTTTCGCGCCGGCCCACGCAAGCCGAGTGGGCGCGCGCCACGAAGCCCGACGCCGGATACACGATGCTGCCGGACCTGGCATGGGCGTTGATCAACAGCCCCGAGTTCCTTTACCGGCACTAACCCCACCACCCGTCATGTCTTCCTTCCCCTACTCTCTTCACAGTCCCGTCGCCTCGCGCACGATCCTGTCGGCCGCGGCGGGGATGAGCCGGCGCGAGGCGATCCGGCTGGGCTTGGCGGCCGCGGCCGGCGGCCTGCTCCTCCCGCGCATCGGATTTTCCGATACCGTCACGGCGGCGGCCGCACCGCCGAAACCCGCCGCACCGGCCAGCGCCGTCATCCAGATATGGCTGTGGGGCGGACCGTCGCACCTCGACACCTTCGACCCCAAACCGGACGCCGGCCTAGAATACTGCGGGCAATTTACGAAACCGATCGAGACCAACGTCCCCGGAATCCGCATCTGCGAAATGCTCCCGCTGCTCGCGCAGCAGGCGGACAAATACTCGCTGATCCGGAGCATGACGCACGGCAACAACTCGCACGAGACGGCCGCCTACATCGTGCAGACCGGCAACATGCCCGGCGGACGCGACGTGTTTCCGGGAATCGGCTCGGTCGTCTCGCTTTTCAAGGGCTACGCGGCCGGTTACCGCGGCCTGCTGCCGCCCTACATCGTGATGACCGAGCCGCAGGGCCGTTTTTCGGAAGCGGGCTTTCTCGGACCGCGCTACAAACCGTTCGCCACGGGCGGCGATCCGGCGGCGGATCGTTTCATCGTGGACGGCATCGTGTCCCCGAATCTCACCGAGGAACGGTTGAAGGAACGCCGGCGGTTGCTTGGCGAGGCGGACACCTTTGGCCGCGCAATGCGGGCTCATGATCCGGCGCTGTTGAAGCCGTTCGACCAGGCCGGCGACGAGGCCTACGAGATGATCCTCGGCGATACGGGCAAGGTGTTCGATCTCCGGCAGGAAACCGACGCCGTCCGCCTGCGCTACGGACGAAACACGCTCGGACAGTCGTGTCTCGTGGCGCGGAGACTCATCGAACGCGGCGTGCCCTACGTGACGATCAACGCCAAGGGCTGGGATACTCATAAACAACATTTTCAGGTGATGCGGCGCAAGCTGCCGGAACTGGACCAGGGGCTCAGCTCGCTGCTGGACGACCTCTCGCAAAGCGGTCTGCTCAAATCCACCGTCGTGTGGGTTTGCGGGGAATTCGGCCGCACGCCGCGCCTACAGAATGAGGCTCCTTGGAACGGCGGGCGCAATCATTACGGCAAGGTGTTTTCCGCGTTGGTCGCTGGCGGCGGCCTGCACGGCGGGCGCGTGGTGGGAGCCTCCGATGCGCACGGCGAGGAAGTGGCGGAACGGCCGGTCCATCCGGCGGATTTACTGGAAACAATCTACGGGCAGCTCGGCATTCCGGCCGACGCGCGGCTGCCGCATCCCGAGGGACTCGATGTGCGCGTGCTGCCGGATGTGGCGGGGCCGCCAAAGCGGCTGGGGCGGTTGCGCGAGCTTCTTTGAACCATGCCTATTTTTAAAAAAACCGTTCGCGACACGCTTCGAACACTGGCGGTCGCATGCATGGCGGCAGGCGCGCAGACGGCATTGGCGCAAACGGGCTCCTCCCCACAAGTCGGCTATGTGTATCCGGCCGGATGCAAGCAGGGGACAACCGTCACCATCGTGGTCGGCGGGCGGCAGTTGCAGGGTGTGGATCAGGCATTTATTTCGGGCACGGGACTCTCCGTGCGCGTGATCGGCATCGACAAGCCGCTGACGCCGGAGGAACGGATGAAGCTGCGCGACGAATTGATGGAATTGCGCCGCCCGGCAGGTGCGCCCGCCACCCCGCCAAAGCCTGCTCCCGGGGCTGCGCCTACTCCGCCTCCCGCGACCGCACCCACGCCGACACCGACGCCCAAACCGGTGATCGCGCCAAAGGACGTGCCGGCACGCATCGTCGAGCTGGAGCGCCTCCTGTCCGAGGTGCCGCGCGGCCAGGCAACCCCCGCGCTGCAGGATAGCCTGACGCTGGAAGTGAGCGTCGCGCCGGACGCGCCCACCGGGCCGCGCGATCTGCGCGTGTTTGGCCGTGGCGGGCTGAGCCTGCCGCTGACCTTCATGGTGGGCGACCTGCCCGAGGCGGCGTTTCCCGTGGTGACAGCCATCATGCCACGCCCGCCGCCGGGTTCAGCCAGGGCCGCGACCGAGGCGACGACCGGCGGGTTGACGGTGACTCCGCCGGTGGTGGTGAACGGCCAGATCCTGCCCGGCGCAACAAACCGAATCCATTTTGCGGGACGACGGAGCCAGAGCATGATCGTCGCGGTGCATGCCCGCGCCTTGATCCCGTATCTGGCGGACGCGGTGCCGGGCTGGTTTCAGGCCGTGGTGTCGCTGTTCGACGCCGCGGGAAAGGAGCTGGCGTATGCGGACGACTTCCGCTTCCAGCCCGATCCCGTGATGGCTTTTCAACTACCGGAGGACGGCAACTACACGCTGGTGGTGAGGGACTCGCTCTACCGGGGACGGGAGGATTTCGTGTATCGGGTGGCGATCGGCGAATTGCCGTTCGTATCCGGGTTGTTTCCGCTCGGCGGCTCGGCCGGACAGGAGGTGGATCTGGCCCTGAACGGCTGGAATCTGCCCTCGCCGGTCCGGCACACACGTCTGCCGCAGGAGACGGGGCTGCATACGCTCGACCTTGGCCGGTGCGCGGCGGCCACGGGAAATATCGATGTGGCGGTGGACGACCTTCCGGAGTGCGTTGAAACAGAGCCCAACAATACGACCGGGCAAGCGCAGCAGGTGACGTTGCCCGTGATCGTGAACGGGCGGATCGCCCGGTCGGACGACGAGGATTGGTTCCGCTTCACGGCGCGCGCAGGATCACCTGTGGTGATCGATGTCGTGGCGCGGCGGCTGCGTTCCCCGCTCGACGGCATGTTGCAGATCTACGCGGCGGACGGCGCCGTGCTGGCGTCGAACGACGACAACGACGACCTGGCCGACGGCCTGACGACCCATCATGCGGACCCGCGACTGGTGTTCACGCCGGCGGCGGACGGCAGCTATCTCGTGCGACTGAGCGACGCCCAGCATCGTGGCGGACCCGACTACACCTACCGGTTGCGCCTGAGCGCGCCGCGGCACGACTTCGCCTTGCGGGTGGTGCCATCGAGCGTGAACCTGAGGCCGGGCGGCACCGCAAAGGTGCTGGTATATGCGCTGCGGCACGACGGGTTCCCGGGCGCGATCACGCTGGCGTTGCGCAACGCTCCTTCAGGATTCCATCTCAGCCAGACGGCCATCCCGGCCGGGACGGACAAGATAGAACTCACCCTGAGCGGACCACGAGAAATGCCGAGCGAAGCGGGCCAGGTAACGGCCTTGGAACTGGAGGGCACGGCGGTGATCGGAGAAACCAGCGTGCGCCATCAGGCGGTGCCCGCCGACGACCGGATGCAGGCCTTCTTTTACCGGCATCTGGTGCCGGCGCAGCAGTGGCTAGCGGCGGTGCGGCCTTGGAAAGGCAAATAACTATTCATGGGGCATAATATCGCTCTACCGAGTCCAGATTATTGAAGCGTTCGACGGGATTGAGCTCGGGGCAGTAGAGCGGCAGCAGCGACGGCCGCAAATTATCCGGCAAACGGACCTCGTCCTCGGGCAGATGGAAGCCAGCCGATCGGCCGGAGTGAACAGCTGTTTGACGGCATGCGCGCCGTCCACTTCCAAGGCCTCGTGCAGGTAACTCGATCGGTAACGCGTCATGTACGGCGCCTGCACCCACGCCGCGTCTGCCCCAGACCCGGCGGATTCCATCCGGGAGTGCCCTCGGGGCCGTCCACGCCACGTCTGCGCAGGTACAGGATGTTAGCCCTCGGCCTCGGCGATGCGTCGGGGTTCGGCGTAATCACACCCCCCGCAACCACTACCCGGTAGATTAGGCCTTGGGCTGGGCCTTGCGGCGGCGGAGCGCCGCGCCGACCAGGGCGAGCGCACCGAAGATCGCGGCGTAGGTCGAGGGCTCGGGGATTGCGAAGATGAGGTTGCCGTTAGTCAGATCCAGGGTGACGTTCTGGCCTCCCAGATTGCTGGTATAGGACGTGTTGCCGGGGTCGAGGGTGAAGCTACCGCTGTAGCCGCCGGCGCCGGTGGCCGCCACGCTGGTGAAGGTCGGCGAGATGGACGCAACGGTGAAGACATTGAGCACGGAGCCGGTGGCGATCGGAACGCTGATGTTGAAGGTCAGCGTGCCGCCGATGACGGTCAGTCCGCCGTTGAAGTTAATGCCCGTGTAGTCGGTCCCGCGCACGGTCGAGCCGTTGATCACGATGGTCGTCGCGGAGCCCGTCTGCAGGGTCACCGCGTTGCTGAAGGTCAGGATGCCGGGACTGCCGTTGCCGGGATTCAGCGCGCCCGCGATCGTCGTCACGCCGCCGATGGTGCCCGTGCCTCCGAGGGTCCCGCCCGAGGCGATGGCCAGCGTTCCGGTGCCCGTGCCCGAGCCGCTCGTGTTGTTCACCAGCAGCGTTCCGCCGCTCACCGTTGTGCCGCCGGTGTAGGTGTTCGCTCCGGA
>CAIQQB010000036.1 GCA_903873805.1 uncultured Opitutia bacterium
GCCCCTCCCCCTGCACCCCCTCCCATATTAACTTATTTTACCCGATCCGCTGTCCAACGGACGGGGACCACCTCATATGGACGGAAGAAAACTTCCGTCTAACCGCTGGTAATTGGGACGCCCAGCTCGATATTTCCTTCCCCAGCGCTAAGGAAGGAATGCACGAAGAGAAAGACCGCTTCCTGCCCTACAGCACAATGAAAATGCCGCACGAGGCCCCGGCGGACGGCTATGTGCCGACGTGGCACTACACCGCCACGACCTACTCGCCCTCGACGGCGCGGGACAACGCCGGCTTCTTCCTGCGCACACGGGTGAAGCTGGACGGGAAGGGCGACATCGTCTCGGCCAATTACACCAAGATCATCGGCGACTTTCGTCTCGATGCCCGCGGCTTCATGATGTTCGCCTCCTATTTCAACCCGGTGCCGAACGACCGCAACCTGGAGTTCGACCCAAAGCAGAATCTTTTCCCGGCAAACTTCCCCGGCGCAAAGGTCAGCGATCCCTGACTGAGGTGAACCTCAAGCGGAATTAAGAAGGAGTCCCGGTCCTCAACCAAGACACACCGCGCCTCACCGCCACTCGTGGCGGGGGTAGCGCCGGCAGAGTTCGGTTTTGATCTTCGGATACTGTTCGCGCCAGAAGTTGGTGAGGTCGTCGGTCACCTGGATCGGGCGCTGGTTTGGCGCCAGGACCTCGATCTTCACCGGCACGCGGCCGTGGCCGAGGGTGAACTTGCCCTCGATGCCATACAGCTCCTGGATGCGCGCGCTCAACACCGGCGGGCCCTCCTTCGCGTAGGTGAGCCGCGAGCGGCGGCCATTGGCCATCGTCAGGCGCTCCGGCAGATAATCGTCGAGCACCGCCAGCTGCTCGGCCACCAGCCAGTCGCGCAGGACGGGCATGACCGGCTTATCCTTGAGGGCGCGCGCGCCGAGTTCACCATAGCAGATCTGCTCGATCAGCGTCGCCCGGTCGGACTCGGTGATCGGGTTCACCTCCAGCTCGGGAAACCATTCGGCCAGCCGGTTCACGCGGATGATCCACTGCTCGACCGACTCGTCCCATGCTTCCAGCTTGATCCGGCCGGCGAGGACCTCCTTGGTCAGCAGAGCCGCGGCCTCGTTGAGCGGCGCGTCGTCGCCCCCGCCCTTCGCCTCCAGCACCAGGTCGCGGAAGCGGCGTTCGCGCCGCGAGACCACGCGCTTCGCCTGCTCGTCGTAGACCACACCGCGGACCGCGCGGTAGTCGTCCGGGAAAATCTCCTTCAGCCAGGCCTCCTCGACCGCGGTCGCCAGCGACAGGAGCGTGCTAACCTCGCCGTCCCGCCCGCCGATCTCGCTGATCTCCGCCGCGACCAGCAGCGGCGCCTGTTGGATCGTGCTCTCGCGCGCGAGCACGCCCCGGCGCAGGTGCACGAGCTCGCAACGCAGCGTCCCGCCGTCGAGGCGTTTCGCGAGCTGGTCGGAAAAGCCCGCGAGCACGCATTTGCGGATCTCGGCCCCGTCGACGCGCCGCTCCGCCACGTCGAGCCCCTCCTTGGCCGCAATCTCCAGAAACTGTTCGAACAGCGGGCCAACCTGCCGCGCGCCCTGGGCGTGGATGCCCAGCCGGCGGCAGGCGTCGATGGAAAAGTTGGCTTTGTCCGCATAGCGCCAGGCGCGCATCAGCAGGAAGAAATCGCTCTCGTGCTCCTCGCCGAGGAAATCCTCGCGCGCCTGCTCGACCTCGCGCGACACGCCGCGCAGGAGAAAATTCCGCCCCTGCGTCAGCGCGGCCATAAGCGCCACCGGCCGCACGCAGCCGCGCTCCTGCGCCGCGAGAAACATCCGGGCGTAGCGCGGGTGGACCGGGAAGCGGAGCATCTTGCGGCCGAGTTCGGTGATTTGGTAGGGACGCCTCTCCGAGGCGTCCGTCCCCTGCGACCTGCCGTCTGAAGACGGACGGCTCGGAGAGCCGTCCCTACCTTCAGCAATTGCCCCGAGATCGGCCAGCAGCGTCTCGGCCCGCTCCAGCGCCTTCGGGTCGGGCTTCTCCAGCCAGGGGAAGTTCGCCACATCGTCGATGCCGCTGGCCTTGAGCGTGAGCACGACCTCCGACAGATCGAGGCGTTTCACCTCCGGCAGCTCCTGCAGCGCGCGCAGGCCGTGCTCGCGTTCGGTCCACAGGCGCACGCACACCCCGGGCGCAGTGCGGCCGGCGCGGCCGGCGCGCTGGTCGGCGCTGGCCTGCGAGATCCGTTCCACCAGCAGGGTGTTGATGCCGCGATGCGGATCAAACCGCGCCACGCGCGCGAGGCCGCCGTCGACCACCGCCGTCACGCCGTCGATGGTGAGCGAGGTCTCGGCGACGTTGGTCGAGACGATGATCTTGCGCGCCGCGCAGCGCGCGACCGCGCGGTCCTGCTGCTCAGGCGGCAGCTCGCCGTGCAGGGGGAAGCTGACGAAGTCGCGCAGCGCCCGCTCCGCCTGCACCGCCTGCACGGTGCGGTTGATCTCATAGGCGCCCGGCATGAACACCAGGAGGTCGCCCGGGGTCGCCGCCGCCACCCGGGCGCACTCGCGCGCCGCCACCTCCCACACCGGCTCCGATTCGAAGTTCGCCGGCTTGGCGAGGTACTCGATGCGCACCGGAAAGCTGCGACCCGTCGACACCAACACCTCGCAGGGCGCCAGGTAGGTCCGCAGCGCGCCCGCGTCGAGCGTGGCCGACATGACGATGAGCTTCAGGTCGGGCCGGGTCGTGCGCTGGAGTTGCAGCGCGCGGGCGAGGGAGATGTCGCCGTAGAGGTGGCGCTCGTGAAACTCGTCGAACACGATGGCCGCCACTCCGCGCAGCGCGGCGTCAAAGGACATCTGCCGCAGCAGGATTCCCTCGGTGACAAACCGGATGCGGGTCCGCGCCGACACCCGCGCATCCAAGCGGATTTGGTAACCCACGACGTCGCCGAGGGGCGAACCGTACTCCGCCGCGACGCGGGCGGCGAGCATGCGGGTGGCGAGCCGGCGCGGCTGGAGGACGACGGCCTCGCCGCCGTCGAGCAGGCCGTGCCGCAGCAGCATCTGCGGGAGCTGGGTCGATTTGCCGGAGCCGGTCGGCGCCTGCACGATGACACAGCCGGACGTGCGCAGCGCCGCCAGCAGGGCGGGCTCGAGTTCGTAGATGGGCAGGTCGCGCGGGGTCATTCGGCGGGAAAAGCCCCGAGGCTCTCACCCCGTTTGCGCGAGGCAAGCGCAACGTGCGCCGCGCCGGCGCGCGGGAAAAACCTGTTTGACCGAACGAGTGATCGGACTGATCCGACGGCCACTGAAGCCCCTGATCCCGCCGCTCCCGCGGCGGGCCACAAGCAACAAATTGGGAACGCGAAAAAGCTGTTTCCAAGTTGTTCACCGGTTGTGCACCGGTGCGGCGGCGGTGAACAAGTTGTGGAGAAGAAAACCGTGACTTTTCAGAGGTAAAACAGCACGTTCTGCCCCGTTCCTTGATAGAACAGTCAAGCGCACGGCGGCCTGAAAAACCCGCCGGAAGCGGAGGCTGGGATAATCCCGGGCAACCGGGGAAAGGACGGCCGAAGCTGGTTTGGCCGCCCCCGACCGCGGACGAGCAATCGTTCTGGCCGGCATCTATCACCAGCTCCTCTGGACGGGGTCGTGCCCGATCCAGTAGTTACACGATCAGGAGTTGTGCGGCAAACCGCGATTCAGAAACCGCGGGTGAGCCGAGTCAGGTGCGGGGGCAGTTTCGGCCCCCCCACTGATACTGTGACCCAGAGGGTTTTGGCTGCTACAGTAGCACCAGCACGTGTGCAGGTTTCGTGGCGGGTCCACCCCGCCGGAAGGCCCTCCCCGCAACGGGAGGGCGCGCAAGCGGGACTTGGACACGGGGAATGAGCGGGCCTGGCAAAGCCCGTAAACGTTCCTGATTTGGGGCGGCGTGAAAAACCGCGTCACCCAACTGCAAAGCAAAAGGCAGCCTGAGAGACAAGAGGTCAGACCCGTCGCACAGGGCCAACGCCCGGCCAAAAGCCGGGGCCGTCCCTGTGAACGCGGTGCCGACGCGAAAACGCCGTTGCAGGCGTGTCAGCACCTTGTCCGGCGTGGCCGTCCACGGCAGTGGACGCCCGAACCGGGCATAGAGGCCTCACTCAATAAACCCCAGCCGGCAACGGCCGGGGCGGTCCCGCCATGAGACCGAAAGCCGCGCTTGCCGCGTGGAGTGGCGTCGGGGAGCTTGCGGCCCGCGAAAGCGAGTGCGCCCAATGCAAGCGACCGGGGAAGAGAGCGTGGCGAGCTCCAACCCCCAAAATTTGGCCCGTCAGACTTCGGTCTGGCGGGCCTTATTTTTTGTCCGCGCGCGGCGCCCGGGGAGGCCCGGCCGAGCCGATCGCCCCAAAAAGCGGCGCCCCACACTTTGTTTGACACTTTTGTCCCGGGCTTCCGTCTTTTGGGCAACTTCTTGCGTCCGCCGGTGCGGATGTCAGCCCATTACCCCCTTCATGACCGACCCCCACCCCGCCCCCAAGCGTTTCATGCCCCTGCTGCTCCTGCTGTTCGTTGGCAGCGGATGCGCGGCTCTGATCTACGAGGTGGTCTGGTTCCAGTTGCTGCAGCTGGTGATCGGCTCCTCCTCGATCTCCCTCGGCGTCCTGCTGGGCACCTTCATGGGCGGGATGTGCCTCGGCAGCCTGCTGCTCCCGCGGCTCATCTCCACGCGACCCCACCCGCTGCGGATGTATGCCGCCCTGGAGTTCGGCATCGGCCTCATGGGGCTGGCGGTGCTGTTCGGCCTGCCGATCGTGAGCCGGATCTACTCCGAGCAGGTCGGGCCGACGTTTGACGGTATCTTCTTTCGCGGCGTGGTCAGCGCGGTCTGTCTGCTGCTGCCGACCATGCTGATGGGGGCGACGCTGCCCGCCATCGCCCGCTGGATCGAGACCACGCCCCGCGGCGTGTCGTGGCTGGGCTTCTTTTACGGCGGCAACACGGTGGGCGCGGTCGGCGGCTGCCTGCTGGCCGGATTTTATCTGCTGCGCGTGCACAACCTGGCGGCGGCGACTTACGTGGCCGTGGGCGTGAACCTGCTGGTGGCCGGCACGGCGTTCATCCTCTCCTCGCGCGCCCACCACGAACCGCCCACCGAAGCCAAAGCGAACGCCCCCGTCGCGACCGCGGCCGGTGGCGTCTGGTCGGTCTACATCGTCATCGCACTCTCCGGGCTCAGCGCCCTCGGGGCGGAGGCCGTCTGGACGCGCCTGCTCTCGCTGCTGCTCGGCGCCACCGTCTACACGTTCTCCATCATTCTCGCCGTATTTCTCGCGGGTCTCGGACTCGGGAGCAGCGTCGGGGCCTGGTTCGCCCGCCTCACCAGCCGGCCCAAACTCGCCCTGGGCATCTGCCAGTTGCTCCTGATGCTCGCCATCGCGTGGACCGCCGGCATGATCGCCCGCTCGATCCCCTACTGGCCGGTCAACCCGTCCCTGTCGCAGAGTCCGTGGATCAACTTCCAGTTCGACATCGCCCGCTGCCTCTGGGCGTTTTTCCCGGCCGCCTGCCTGTGGGGCGCCAGCTTTCCGCTCGCCCTCGCCGCCGTCGCCGCCCCCGGCCAGGACGCCGGCCGGCTCGTCAGCCGGGTCTATGCCGCCAACACCGTCGGCGCCATCGCGGGCGCCATCCTGTTCAGCATCTTCCTCGTCCCCGCCTTCGGCTCGCAGAACGCCGAACGCATCCTCATCGGCGTCGCCGCGTTCGCCGCGATGGTCATGTTGGTCCTGAGCTCCCCGCCCGCCGGACGCCTCCGCAGCGCCGGCGTCGCGTTCGCCCTCGTCGCCGCCCTGACCGCCGGCCCCCTCTGCCTCAAGGTCGCCCAGATCCCCTGGGAGCTCGTGGCCTACGGCCGCTTCATGCCCACCCGTCTCAATGACGGCACCCAACTGATCTACATGGGCGAGGGCATGAACTCCTCCGTCGCCGTCACCGAGATGAGCAACGGCACCCGCAGCTTCCACGTCAGCGGCAAGGTCGAGGCCTCGAACGACCCCGCCGACATGCGCCTGCAGCGCATGCTCGGGCACATCCCCGCGCTGGTGCACCCCCACCCCGAGTCCGTCCTCATCGTCGGCTGCGGGGCGGGCGTCACCGCCGGCTGCTTCGTCGTCGACCCGACCATCAAGCGGATCGTGATCTGCGAAATCGAGCCGCTGATCCCCACCGTCGTGGCGAAGTATTTCGCGGAGGAAAACCACCACCTGCTGGAGGATCCCCGCGTCCACATCGTCTTTGATGACGCCCGCCACTACATCCTCACGACGCGCGAGAACTTTGACATCATCACCTCCGACCCGATCCACCCGTGGGTCAAGGGCGCCGCCACCCTCTACACCAAGGAATACTTCGAGCTCGTGAAACGCCGGCTCAACCCCGGTGGCGTCGTCACCCAGTGGGTACCCCTGTACGAGAGCAACATGGGCGTCGTCCAGAGCGAGGTCGCCACGTTCTTTGACGCCTTTCCCCAAGGCACCGTCTGGAGCAACGACATCAAGGGCGCCGGCTATGACGTGGTCCTGCTCGGCCAGAACGGCCCGACGAAAATCGACATCGATCAGATCCAGGAGCGGCTGCAGCGCCCGGAATACGCCGACGAGCTCAAGTCGCTGAACGACGTCTTCTTCACCTCGGCCGTCGAGCTCTTCGGCACCTACGGCGGCCAGGCCTCGGACCTAGTCCCGTGGTCGGCCGGCGGCGAGATCAACCACGACCGCAACCTGCGCCTGCAATACCTGGCGGGCATGGGCTTGGACGAGGACCAGGGCGTCGCGATCTACAACGCGATGAAGTCCTACCGCCACTATCCGGAGAACGTGTTCACCACCTCCCCCGGCAGCCGCGAGGAACTCTGGCGCACGGTGTTCGGGGGCAAGCCGTAGGCGCCCCCGCAACTCGTCTCGGCCGCCACACCTCGCGGCACGGTTTCCCGCTTCTCCCGAAGCGGGCCACGTCTGGGTAGCCCGGCTCGGGAGAGCCGGGACCAGAAGCCACCGCCCCGTTCCGCTTGCCTCCTGCCGGGCCGTTGGAAAGGCGGACGGGGTGCCCTCACCCCGCGTCCGTTCCCGCGGGGTGAGGGCACCCCGCCCACATCCGCCCCGGGAA
>CAIQQB010000037.1 GCA_903873805.1 uncultured Opitutia bacterium
CGATGATCGGCAAGCTCATCTGCTTCGGCCCCGATCGCAAATCCGCCCTCCAGCGCACCCATCGGGCGCTCAATGAATACCTGATCCGCGGCATCAAGACCACGATTCCCCTGCACCGGGCGATCATGAGCGATCCGACTTTCATCGAAGGCAAGGCGACGACGGCCTACATGGAAGATTTCTTCGCCCGTACGCCGCCGGACCTGTTCAGCTGAGCCGCAATCAGAGTGGTTTCGACCGGCTGGCCGGGCGGATTGGCCGGGGAGGCCTGGGAAACCGGTTCCGCCCCGAAGCGTCATTGCTCGCATGCGCCTGCCACCGAAGGATCCCATGGTTGAGGAGGATGGTTTTTTCCGCCATGCTTTTCGGACACCCATTCAATACCCCGCTCCGGTGCTACGGATCGCCCTGACCGGCCTGATCCTTGGGTTGGCGTGGCCCCTCTGCTGGAAAACTCCGCTGGTGCTGTCCCTGGCGCGAACCTATCCGCCGGAGACCCTGTCTTCTTCCACCCGGCTGTTCGTGACCGCTTTTCCCCTGCTCCGCCTGCTCGCCGGGCTGGCGGCGTTGGCCGCCCTCGGGAGCCTAATGGTAAAAGAGAGCCGGGTGGGGACCGGAATACTGGTCGCACTTTTTCTGGTCGTGGCGGTGGAGTATGCGGCCGTGGCCTATACCCTGCTGCATCTTAGGCTCCCGACCATAGCATCGCCGATCCGGTGAAAGGCAAGGCGTGGCCGGCACTCATCCAAATGCGAGGATGAAGAAACCGGTCCAACGGGAGGAGAGGGCCGGCTCAACTGGGTTCGGAAGGTTATGCGGGGCTCAAGACCTTGGCGGGTGGCGCGCATTGCGCCCAATCCCCGGCCCGAGTCGCGAACGAAGCGATTTCCGTCCGGAATGAGGCGAAGGAGTTGAGGGGGGGCTCAGGGCACAGTCCGGATCGAGGCACGGGCTGTAATTCGGACCGCAGCCAACGGCCACGTTTTGGTCATTTGATTCCGTGTTCTCAGCATGGTCCGGCGTTGCGGACATCCTGAGCCCGACTGCCTGAGTCCTGTTGTTACGCCAAGGCAGAGTCAGGGAGCGGCTGCCGTGGCTCGGGCCGGGGGGCCGGTCAGGAGGCCCAGGGATCGCGGGCTAGAATCCGGGTGCAGAGGGTGCGGGCGCTGTGGAGGCCGTCCTCATGAAAGCCATAGCGCTGCCAGGCGCCGGCAAAATAAGTCTCAGTCGTACCGACGGCGGCGGCCTGGAGCGCGGGGATTTCTGCCTGGGCGCGGATGGCTTCGAGGCTGAAAAGCGGATGCTCGTAATCGATGCGAAGGAGCACCTTCTCGGGCGCGATCGCGGAAGGGCGGTTGATCGAGACGAAATAGTTTTCGCGGTCGGAGACGCCCTGCAGGGTGTTCATCCAGTAATGGGTGGCAGTGGAGAGGTGGCCGCGGTTGTCGCGGTTGATTTCGTAGTTCCAGCTCGACCAGGCGCGGCGGGTGCGCGGCATCACGGATGCGTCGGTATGCAAAGTGGCGGTGTTGGGCTGGTAGGGGAAGGAGCCGAGGACCTTGGATTCGGCGGGGGTTGGGTCGGCGAGCAGGCGAAGCGTCTGGTTGGGGTGGGTGGCGAGGATGGCGTGATCAAAAACCTGTTTCACGCCATCGGCGGTGGTCACAGTGACCCCGCGGCCCGGGGTGCGCTGGATCCGGTCCACGGCCAAGCCGATTCGGATGCGATCGCCGAAAGAGGCGGTCAGTCTGGTCACGTAGGTCTGGGCCCCGCCCTCGACCGTCCACCAGGGGTGCTGGGTGTGCAGCCCGAGAAACCCGTGGTTGTGAAAGAAGCGCAGGAGGGTCGTCGCGGGGAAGGCCAGCATCTGTTCCGGCGGGGTGCTCCAGACGGCGGAGCTCATGGGCAACAGATAAAGGCTGCAAAAATCCTCCCCGTAGCCGCGGCGGGTGACGTAGTCGCGGAGGGTCTCCCCGGTGGTGGAGGGGTCGGCGAGGGCGGCGACGGCCTCGCGGTTGAAGCGGGCGATAGCGGCGAGCATGCGCCAGAAACGGGGCCGGAGGAGGTTGCGACGCTGGGCGAAGAGATGGCTGAGCGAAGAACCGGCGAACTCGAGGCCGGTGCCGGCATGCCGCACGCTGAACGACATCGGGGCGGGGCGGAGCGGGACCTGCAGCTCGGCGAAGAGGCGGGAGAGCAAGGGATACGTGAAGTGGTTGAACACCATGAACCCGGTGTCGATGGGCAGCTCGCGACCGGTGCCGGGCTCGTGAACGGTGACGGTGTTGGCGTGGCCGCCGACGTGGCGGTCCTGCTCAAAGACCGTGAGGTCGAAGTGCCGGTGCAGGAAATACGCGCAGCCGAGGCCGGCGATGCCGGTGCCGATGATTGCGAGACGAGCCATGGGATGCGGCCGCCGGACGGAACGCCGTCGGGGGTCCGACCAGATTACGGCTGGTCGGGGGCTCTGGATGCGGGTGGCACCGTTTTGGCTCCCAGTTCATGCGCCTGTTCGGTGACATCCCGGCGGGCGGGGGGGCGCTCGGCCTTCCGGGGCATGGTGGTTTGGGCCGAGGCGGCGGTGGCGACGGCGAAGGCCGCGGCGGTCGGCAGCACTTTTTTCAGTGACGAATATTCCGGATGGGCCAGCGCGGCGCGCTGGGCGGCGGCCACAGTGGCGGCGTGCTCAGCGCGGATGCCCTCCTCCAGGACGGAGTCGGGCACGGGCTTCAGACCCCAGATGAAACCTGTCCAGGAAAGCACCTTCAATCCGTAGTAGGTCGGGTCAATCTCCCACCAGTAAAAACCGTTGCGCGTGGCGCCCTGGTAACGGTGGTGGTTGTTATGCCAGCCTTCACCGAGGGTGATGATCGCTAGGATGAAGCTATTGCGGGAGTCGTCGTCGGTCTTGAAGCGGCGGCGGCCCATGAGGTGGGCCATGGAGTTGATGCAGGCGGTGCCGTGGAACAGCAAGGTGGTGCTGATGAAGAAGCCCCACACCAGCAACTGCGGTCCGGTGACGCCGAGCTGGGGCGCATGGGTTCCGAGCCAGGCTCCCATGCCCCAGATGGCGCCGGCAAAGAGCAGCGGCACGAGGAGGTCGAGGCGGTTCAGCCAGACGAGCTCGGGAAACTTGGCGAGGTCCTTGATCTTGGAGTAGTCGGTGGGAAAGTTGCGGCGGCTCGTGATCCAGCCGATGTGCGACCACCAGAAACCGTGCACGTGCGGCGAATGCGCGTCCTCGGGGCCGTCGCTGTGCTGGTGATGGTGCCGGTGGTGGTAGGCCCACCACAGCGAGCCGCGCTGCACAGTGGTCGCGGCATAGAGGGCCAGCAGGAACTGGCCGAAGCGGGACGTGCTGTAGGTCTTGTGCGAGAAATACCGGTGGTGGACCCCCGTCACGGCGAACATGCGAACAAAGTACAGGGCGACGGCGGTCCAGACGGCAAACGGACTCCAGCCGACCCACAGCACACCGAGACAGCCGAGGTGGAGCACGACGAATGGCATCACCCGGACCAGGTCAACGCGATCCGGCTCCGCCCGCATCCGTTCGGCCCCGTCGGGGCAGTAGTCGGAGTCAATCCACTGGATGAAGGCCGTGGCGGCACGGCGCAAGGGTGGGTGGTGAGGCGATGAATTCGACACGGATGAAGATGCAGTTTAAAAGCGACAGACGCAAGAGGCCGGGGCCTTTCGGCGCAAGAGGTGTTTTGTAAATTGTGGCATATTGCGGGTCAGACCGGCCGAACGGCGGGGTGCATCCGCCGCAGATTATCACAAACAATCGCGGCGGCGACGGCGGCGTTGAGCGACTCCGCGCCGCCCAGCCGCGGGATGGTCACCCGGCGGGTCACGAGTTTCCGCACCGCGGCAGAGAGGCCGGCGCCTTCGGCACCGATCACGATGACGGCGTCCGGCAGCGCGGGCAGGGTGTGGACATTGTCGCCGGCGAGATCGCAGCCGAGGACGGGCACGGGACAGTTCGCGAGGGCGCTGGCCAGCGGCAGTGTGTGCACCCGCACCCGGGCGAACGAGCCCATGCTGGCATTGATGACTTTCTGTGAAAAAAGGTCGGCGCAGTCGGCCGAGAGCAGCACGCGGGGGAGGCCGAACCAGTCGGCGATCCGCAGCAGGGTGCCGACATTTCCCGGATCCTGGATGCCGTCGAGCGCGAGGGTGAGGCCGTGGCGGAGCGCACCGGGTGGCAGCGGCTCGTGCGCGAGGCGGCCCACGGCCAGCACGGGCGACGGAGTGGGGAAGTGGCTGATGCGCGCCATTTCGGCCGCAGTGATCCGGATAATGGCGGGTTCCGCATGTGGGCGGGGTGCCCGCACCCCGCTGGCAGCTGCCGGAGGCGGCCAGTCCGGGGTGGCATAGATTTCGAGCAGCGGGTGCCCGGCGGCCAGGAGTTCGCCGACCACCTTGGCGCCCTCGACCACAAACCGCCCCGCCGTCTCGCGGTGCTTCTTTTCCCGCAGGTCGCGCAGGCGGGCGGTCTCGGCCTTGGTCAGCATGGGACGAGCAAGGGCGGTCGCAGGGGGCTTGGCAATTGTCTCCGCGCGATTGTGACCGTTTTGTTTTTGCATCGGCCCGGGAAAGGCGTCAGCAACTCGGTCGAACACTTTTCACCATGGGCATCAAAATCTTTTTCCGCACCGTCTTTTTCCTTCTGACCCTCTTCGTCATCATCTACGTGGCGATCCAAAATACCCAGAGGATCACCTTCTATTTCCCCCTGCTGTTGGACAAGAAGGGGGTCGAGGCCGAGGCCCCGATCATCTTCTTCGCCATTTTTGCCGTGGGTGTTTTTGGCGGCACGCTGCTGAACGCCGGCGGCGGCGGCAAGAAGGGTGGCGGGGATAGCGGGCGGAAGAAGTGATGGCCGCCCCGCGGCGCCCCAGGCCCATTACCCCGCCTGCATGACCAAGGTCTTTGTCTCCGGCTGCTACGATATCCTGCACGCGGGGCATGTGCAGTTTTTCCGCGAGGCGCGGGCGTTGGGTGACCACCTTACGGTTTCGTTCGCCTCCAACGAGGTCCTCTGGCTGCACAAGCAGCGCCACAGTTCGCTACCCGACGAACACAAGCGCGCTCTGATCGCCGCGCTCGCGGGGGTGGACGAAGTAGTGGTGGGCGAAGGCGCCGAGGAGGGGCTCGATTTCAAGGAGCATTTCCTGCGGCTGCGGCCGGACATCCTGGCGGTGACGGAGGACGACAAATACACGCCGCTCAAGCAGGCGCTCTGCGCGGCGGTGGGTGCGCGCTATGTCGTGCTGCCGAAGACGCCGCCGCAGTTCACGCCGATCTCGACCACCCAGATTGTGCGCCGCATCCGCGCGCCGCAGGAGGCGCCGCTCCGGGTGGATTTTGCCGGCGGCTGGCTCGACGTGCCGCGTTTCGCCCAGCCCGGCGGGCATGTCGTCAACTGCGCCATCTCGCCCACCGTCTCGTTGCACGCCTGGCCCTACGAGCGCAACGCCGGTCTGGGCGGCAGCGGGGCCTGGGCCCTGCTGAACGGCCGCGACGGCGTCCTGTCGGAACTCGACCTCGGCGTGGGCTGGCAGGATCCGGCGGTGATCGGCGAGACCGGCCTGTGCGTTTGGCGCAGCGGACCGCGGCCGGATCTGGAGCTGAAGACCGACGGCGCCTTCCTGCGCGGGCGGCTGGCGCTGTATTGGACGGGATCGGCGCACTGCACGCCAGACGAGGCGGCGCGGCCGCGCGACTACGCGGCGCTGACGCGGGCGAGCCGGGTGGCGCGCGATGCCGTGTGGGCGCAGAGCCTGCCGGGACTGGCCGAGGCGGTGCGGCAGACGCACGCCGTGCAGCTGGCCGAAGGCATGAACCCCCTGCCGGCCGATGTGGCCGGGGCGCTGGCCTGGAAATACTGCGGCGGCGGCCACGGCGGCTACGCGGTTTATCTGTTTGCGGAGCCGGCGGCGCGGGACGCGGCGTGCACCCGGGCCGGCTTCCGCCCGGTCGAACCCTACCTTGCGGCGCACTGAGGCGCGACCGATTGGGTCCGGTCGGCTTCAGCTGGCGTCGGACCGTGGCTACGGTTTCGCCACCCCCAGCCCGCAGCGGAGCAAGGGAGCGTTTTTGCCTTCGCTGGTGATGAAGAGGGTGCGGCTGTCGCGGCTGAAGCACACCCCTTCGGCCTGGGTCAGCCCGGTGAAGGCGATCCGCACGGGTGTTCCGGCGAGGGCGGCCCCCCATGTCTGCCCGGCGTGGCGCGGGAACAGCCAGCCGCTGCCATAGGTGAGCACCGCGGCGGCCGAGCCATCGGGCGCAAAGTCCATTCCGGTCGCCTGTTCGTGGTAGACAAAGGAGGGCAGCTGCACGCTGGATGGCTGTTCCCGGTCGGGTGCAATCTGGCGGAGGGCGGCGATGCGGGTGGCGGTCAGGGTGGCGAGATCGCCGCTCGCGGGGCGCAGCGGCAGGGAGTAGAGCCAGGCGGGCACGGTGCGCTTGGTGACCAGATAAACCAGGCCCGTCGGTGCATCCACCGCTACCGCCTCGCAGTCGTGCGGGCCGTCGGGAAAACGGACCGGCACGCGCCAGGCGACGGGCGTAGCGAGCTCGTGAGCGGGCGAGAGGGTCGCGGGGTCGGGCTCGGGCACGATGAGGAGCGAGCAGTCGTGGCGGCGGCCGGTGTTGTCCCCGGTGTCGGCGGCGAGCAGCCAGGCCCGGCCGTCGAGTTCGAAGGCGGCGATGTCCTCCCAGTCGGTGTTGACCGCGCCGGTGAGCCGCAGGGTGCCGCGGAGGCGGCCGGTCAGGTCGACGGCATAGAGCACGGGCTCGCCGCCGCTGTCGTTGTGCGCCCAGAGCAGGCCGTCCGCGCGCCGCGAGGCGGCCAGGCCGCTGGTTTCGACGAGCACCGGCGGCATCGTGCCGGCTCGAGTGGCGGTGAGGTCCGCCGGACCGGAGGGCGAGCACGCGGCGGAGAGCAGCAGACCGGCAAGGGTGAGCTGGCGGAGCGGGCGGAGTAACATCATGCCCTTCCCTTAATAACTGCCGGCCGCCGGCGCGGCCGCGCCCGACAGCTCGGCGAGCAGGCCGGCGGCGTTGGACGTACCGAGGCGGGTGGCGCCCGCGGCGAGCAGCGCGCGGGCGTCGGCCAGGGATTTGATGCCGCCGCTCGCCTTCAGCTGGATGCAGTCGCGCCGGTGCTGCGCCCAGCGGGCGATCTGCTCGACCGTCGCGCCGGCCCGGCCGAAGCCCGTCGAGGTCTTGATGAAATCCGCGCCGGCGTCCTCGCACAGCCGCAAGGCCGCGAGCTGTTGCGCGGCGTCGAGGTAACACGTTTCCACAATGACCTTGATGAGCTGGCCGTGGCCGTGCGCGAGCCGGGTGAGTTGTCCAAGCTCGGCGGCGACTTGGGCGGTATGGCCCGCAAGCAGGGCGGGGTAGTTCATCACGATGTCCACCTCCTGCGCGCCGGCGCGGTGGGCGGCGTCGATCTCGGCGGCCTTGGCGGCGGTCGCGAAGCGGCCGCTGGGAAAGCCGATGACGGTGCCGATGCGGCCGGCGCCGGCGAGCACGCGAGCGGCGAGCGGCACGCTGGCGGGGTAGAGCATCACGCAGGCAAAGTGGTGGCGAACGGCGTCCTCGCACAGTTGCCCGATCTCGGCTTCGGTGGCGTCGAGGCGCAGATTGGTGGAGTCGAGGGCGGCGGCGAGCCGGGCGGCGGTGAGTTCCATGTCCGCCGCCAGCATGGCTGGGGCGACCGGTCGGGCAATGCCGCAGTGGGGGTGGTCGCGAGCCGGTGGAAATCATGGGGACACGGCGCCCTCGTCGCGTTCTCTGCGCTGCCATATGCTGCGGAAAATGTGGGCGGGGTGTCCTCACCCCGCGGGGATGGAATCGCGGGGTGAGGGCACCCCGCCTACAGATGCGAGCTGGGCGCAGTGGTTATTCGGGCGCTTGAACTGGGTCATCGCGTCCGCAAGCTCCGGGCATGAGCATGGAACCGTCCCCACCGCCATCGCCGGTCAAACCGCCCCAACTGGTCTGGTGGGTGATCTGGTTCGGTATTCTCAACAGCCTGATGCTCGTTTCATTTCTGATGGGACGAAAGTCCGGGGCTCCGGTGCCGGCGGGCTCGCCCTCAGCGGTCGGGGAGTTTGCCGGCCTGGTGCCGCTGGCGGTCAGCGTCATCCTGCGCTGGGCGGTGGTGCCGCGACTCGAGCGAGCGCAGGCCGCTCTCGCCGTATTTATCCTGGGGCTGTCCCTCGCGGAAGCCTGCGGGTTCATGGGCACGTTTCTGGGGCGGGTCCACACCAAGGACATGGTTACGCTTGGGATGCTGGGCATCCTCCAGTGGGCGCCCCTGTTTGCGGCCAGATTTTACCCGGCGGCGCCGGCCGGGTCGGGGCTGCGGCAGCCCTGACGCGATGTTGGGCCGAGCCTGTGCGGGTTTGGCTTGAGTGGGTGCTCCCGCCGCATTGAGTGGGGCTCATGTTTGGCCGCCGCCGCAACCCGGGCTGGGCTTTGCTGACCGGCCTCGCCAGCTGGATCGCGCTTGGCGCGGCGGGCGGAGCTGTCGCCGCCGAGCCGCTTTCGCCGCCGGAGCACGTGACGCTGCAGCTGAAATGGAAGCACCAGTTCCAGTTTGCCGGCTACTATGCGGCGGTCGCGCAGGGCTATTACCGCGAGGCCGGGCTGGATGTGACCTTGCGGGAGGCCGAGCCGGACAAAGATCCGGTCGAGGAAGTGCTGCAGGGGCGGGCGGAATTTGGCGTGGGCACGTCGGACCTGGCGCTGCTGCGCAGCCAGGGCAAGCCGGTCGTCGTGCTGGCAGTGATCTACCAGCATTCCCCGCTGGTGCTGCTCGCGCGCCGGGCGGATGGGGTGGGGGACCTGCAGGCGCTGGCCGGCAAGCCGGTGATGATCGAACCGCAGTCGGCCGAGTTGTTCGCCTATTTCAAGAACGAGGGCGTGGACCGGGCGAAGCTCGACGTGCGGCACCATACCTTTGACGTGCAGGATCTGATCGCGGGCCGGGTGGCGGCGATGTCGGCCTACTCGACCGACGAGCCGTTCCTGTTGAAGGCGGCGGGGCTCGACTACCTGACGTTCACGCCGCGGGCGGGTGGCATCGATTTCTACGGGGACAACCTGTTCACGACCGAGCGGGAGCTGGCGGCGCATCCCGACCGCGTGCGCGCGTTCCGGCAGGCGAGTCTGCGCGGCTGGGAGTATGCCCTGGCGCATCCGACGGAGCTGGTGGACCTGATCCTGCGCCAGTACGGCCAGCGCAAAACCCGCGAACACCTCCTCTTCGAGGCGGCCCAGACCGCGCAGCTGATGCACCCCGAGTTGATCGAGGTCGGCCACATCAATCCCGGCCGGTGGCGGCACATCGCGGACACCTATGCGGAGTTTGGCATGATGCCCGCCGGCTTCCCGCTCACCGGCTTTCTCTACGATCCGTATCCGATGCCGGACTACACGTGGGCCTACTGGACGCTGGGCATCCTGGCCTTGGTGGCGGTGGCCGCGCTGGGGTGGGTGCTACCGCTGGTGCGGCTCAACCGCCGTCTCGCCCGCAGCGAGAAACAGTTCCGCGAACTGGTCGAGCAGGCGCCGTTTCCGGTGTCGGTGAGCGATGCGCAGACCCAGCGGATCATGTTTGCCAACCAGGCGGCGGCAGCGGTGATGGGCGCGCCGTTGGCGGTGATCGAGGGCGTGCCGGCGGTGGGGGTGTATGATGACCCGGCCGACCGCGTGCGGCTGCTCGCTTCGCTGGCGGCGGGCCCGGTGACGGATTTTGAGGTGCGGCTGAAGGGGCCCGACGGCCGGCGGGTCTGGGTGCTGATGTCGGCGGCCAACGTGGAATATGCCGGGCGGCGCGGGGTGCTGGTGGCGTTCCAGGACATCACCCAGCGGCGGGAAATCCAGGATGAGCTGCGCCGGGCGAAGGACACGGCCGAGGCCGCCAACTCGGCGAAGGGCCACTACCTCGCCGTGATGACGCACGAGGTGCGCACGCCGCTGTCCGGTATCATCGGCCTCGCCGACCTGGTGCAGGGGGAGCCGCTTTCGGCGGAGCAGGGTGAGAATCTCGCGCTGATCTCGGCCACCGGCCGAAGCCTGCTCGCGCTCATCAGCAACATCCTCGACTTCTCGAAGATCGAGGCCGGCCGGATGGAAGTGGAAACGCTGCCGGCGGAACCGGCGGCGCTGCTCGAAGATCTGCGGCGGCTGTTTTCCGCTGCGGCCCAGGCGAAAAACCTGGCGCTGACCGTGCGGTTGGAGGCGGGCGTGCCCGCCGTGGTACTCACCGATCCGGCGCGGCTCCGGCAGATTCTCGGCAACCTGCTGTCCAATGCGGTGAAGTTCACCGAGACCGGCAGCATCGAACTGGGCCTGGCGGCGGAACCGCAGGCCGGCGGCGGGTGGCGGCTGCGGTTCCGGGTGCGCGACACGGGCGTGGGCCTTGATCCGGGACAGTCCGCCAAGCTGTTTCAGCCTTACATGCAGGCCGCTCCCGGGGTCTCGGGCCGGCATGGTGGCACCGGTCTGGGGCTGGCGATCTCCCGCCAGTTCGCGCGGTTGCTCGGCGGCGACCTGACGTTTGAAAGCGCTCCGGCCCGCGGCTCGACGTTCACCCTGGAAATCGCAGCGGAGGCAGTGGAGGGAGGGGGCGGGCGGAATTCGAGGTCAGACGTGTAATATTCTTCACCCGACAAGCTATCCGCAATTCACGCCTCGGTGCTTGTCGTGCCCCGCGTGAGAAGACTCTGCTTCAACCAAACTGTCCGGAGAGATAGGCTTGCCGGCGTTGCTCGGGAAAACGCTCAATGGCGTAGCGGAGCATCGTGCGGGGCATGCGGGGGTGGTGCCGGCGCAGGAATTTTTCCAGCACCGGCTGGTCGCGCTTGCCGACCTCCCGCAGCATCCAGCCACAGGCCTTGTGCATCAGGTCCTGATCGTCGTCCAGCAGTTGCGCGGTCAGCTTCAGGGTATCGGCGAAATCGCCTTCGCGAATGAAGGCCAGCGTCGCGACTACGGCGATCCGGCGGTCCCAGAGCGACCGCGATTGCGCGAGGGCGGCGAGCTCCGCGCGACTCCGGCCGAGCAGATGCGTCCCCACGATGTAAGGCGCCGAGGCGTCCACCAGGTTCCAGTTGTTGATCCGGCTGCGATTTTTTAAATACAGCCAGTAGATCTCGTCCTGCGCCCGGGCGTCGCCCTGTTCGAAGTGCGCGACGAGTAGCACGAGCGCGAGCAGGCGAGCCTCGTTGAACGGGGAGTGCAGCAGCCGTTCGCAATGCTGCAGGGGGAGCTGGCGGAATTCGCCGGCGAGCCGCCGGAGGGCGGGCACCATGATGCCCAGAAACCGGTCGCCCTCGGCATACTGGCCCTTCCCGGTCTTGAAAAAGCCCGCGAGCAGTTGGGCACGTTCGGGATCGGCTTGCGCCTGCAGGGCGGCCAGCGCCTGGCGGTGGTTGACTGCTGCCTGTCCCGGCAAACGGCCTGGTGGCGCTTTGGATTTGGTGCTTCCGGCTGACATGGTCCGAGGTGGAGCGCGTTGTCCCTAACGCGCTTTCCGGGGATTGACTACGGGCGGAGAACCAAGCGCGTTGAGGTCAACGCGCTCCACCTTGAGGAAGGCTGCGATCTCCCGTTGCGTCGGCATCGCGGGCGCGGTGCCGGCCTTGGTGACCGAGAGCGCGGCGACGGCATTGCCGAAGCGCGCGGCGGCGAGCACGTCGCCAGAGAACTTCACCAGGCCTGCCGCGAATCCGCCGACAAACGCGTCGCCCGCGCCGGTGGTGTCCACGGCCCGGACCCGGTGCGCCGGAAGAAAGGTGGCGCCGGCCGGCTGCGAGACGAAGACCCCCTTTTTCCCGAGGGTCACAATCACCGTCGGCACGCCGAGGGTGCGGCAGAGCGCCTGCAGCGCGGCGGGGGCGAGCGCATGCAGCCGGGCGACGGTGAACCGGCGGGCTCCGCCGCGCTGGTTCACCAGCGCGGCGAATTCGGTTTCGTTTGGGATGAGCACATCCACGTTGGCCAGCAGTGCCGGGGTGAGGTCCGGCCGCATCGGGGCCGGGTTGAGGACGGTCGTGGCCCCCGCCCGGCGCGCGAGGTGGAAGACGTGCGCGTTGATTTCCAGGTTGGCCTCGTGCTGGCAGACGACCACCCGGGCCCCGCGCACGGCGGCGGCGGGTACGTCGCGCGGGTGCAGCCGGGCGCTCGCCCCGAGCGCCACGACGATCTGGTTCTGGCCGGCGCGGTTGACGAGCACGGTGGCGGCGGCGGTGGCGTGGCCGGGCTTGGTGAGGAAGCGGGCGCGGATGCCGGCCGCCCGGCAGAACACCCGCGCGCCGGCGCCAAAGGCGTCCCGGCCCACCGCGCCGATGAAGCCCGCGGGTACCCCTGCGCGCGTGGCGGCCACGGCCTGGTTGAGCCCCTTGCCGCCGGGGCCGTCGGCGAACACCCCGACGACGGACTCGCCGGGAGCCGGAAAACGTTCGCAGCGGAACGACAGGTCCTGCACGAAGCTGCCGACGACGAGGACGCGGGGGTTCATGCCACCGAGCCTAGGCCGGCGGAGTGTCGCCGGGCAAGCGCGGGGGTGGGGCGTCGAGTCTATGCTTTGGCAGGACTTGGAAAGGGATGAATTTCACCCTCGATGCTCCCGCTTCTCCCGAAGCGGGCTACGGGAAAGATGAGGGAAATTGTAGCCCGGCTCGGGAGAGCCGGGAAAAGGGATGCTGAGTGTTATGTTCCCTGCGCTCACGCGCCGGGCTACGGTCGGCAGTTTGTCTCCGGCGGCAAATCGTCGGCACCGTCACTCCGGGTTTGCGCGACCCGATCGCGCGGATGAGACTCGGCGCCGGATGGCTTCCCCGCAATTTCCCCAGCAGATCATCGCCCGCAAACGTGACGGCCACGCGCTCACGCGCGGCGAGCTGGCCGCGTTTGTGCGCGGCGCGACTGACGGATCGTGGGCCGACTACCAACTCAGCGCCCTGCTCATGGCCATTTATCTCCGGGGCCTGTCGTCCGAGGAAACGGCCGGGCTCACCGAAGAAATGATGCGCTCCGGCACCGTGGCCAATCTCTCCGACCTGCCCGGGGCCAAGGTGGACAAGCACTCGACCGGCGGGGTGGGGGACAAGGTTTCGCTCCACCTGGCTCCGATGGTCGCGGCCTGCGGCGTCATTGTGCCGATGATCAGCGGCCGTGGCCTCGGTCACACCGGCGGCACGCTCGACAAGCTGGAGAGCATCCCCGGCTTCCGCACGGGCCTGTCGCTCGCGGAATACCGGGCGCAGCTGGGCCGGATTGGCGTCGCGCTGATCGGCCAGACGGCCGAGCTGGCGCCGGCCGACAAGAAACTTTACGCGCTGCGCGACGTGACCGCCACCGTCGAGTGCCTGCCGCTCATCTGTGCGAGCATCATGTCGAAGAAGCTGGCCGAGGGCATCGACGGCCTGGTGCTCGACGTGAAGTTCGGCCGCGGAGCTTTCCTGCGCGAGCCCGCTCGCGCGCGCGAGCTGGCGGAGATGATGGTCGGGATCGGCCGGGCAATGGGCAAGGGCGTGCGTGCGGTGCTTACCGCGATGGACCAGCCGCTCGGGCGCAACGTGGGTAACGCGCTCGAGGTCGCCGAATCAGTCGCCTGCCTGCTCGGGCGCGGCCCGGCGGACCTGATGGAAGTCACGTATGTCCTCGGGGCGCACATGGTCGTGCTGGGCCGGGCGGAGTCCGACCTTGCGTCCGCCCGGCGGCGGCTCGAGCAGGCGGTGGCGAGCGGGGCGGCGCTAGAGAAGTTTCGAATGGTGGTCGCGGCGCAGGGCGGCGATGCCCGCGTGGCCGACGATCCCGCGCGGCTCCCGGCGGCGCGGCGACAGGTGCCGCTCGTCGCCGAAGCCGACGGCTACGTCCGGGACGTGGACGCGATGGGCGTGGCGCTGGCGGCGCTTCACCTGGGTGCGGGTCGCGCCCGGGCCGAGGACAGGGTTGACCCGGCGGTGGGTGTGAGCGGATTGGTGAAGGTCGGTGAGCGGGTGGTGCGGGGCCAGCCACTCTGTGTGGTCCACGCCAACGATGACGACCGGCTAAGCGAGGCGCTGGCGACTTTGGCGCGGGCGGTGGTCATCGGCGCCGCGCCCGTCGAACCGGCGCCGCTCATCGCCCGGGTGATTTGAAGCCGGCCTGAGGGCGCGGCGCTGCCGGGAGATCGGCGCGGCTGGCCTGCGGTCACTTGCCGTCGCTGCCCGCGATCAGGCGCACGTCAGAGAGCCACCATTCGTTGTCATGCTCCTCCATGCGGCCGAAGAACTCGCGGCCAGGGGCGAGCGTCTTCAGAACCGCCGGGACGGCCTTGAAGGGCATCGTCATCGCCTTCATCACGCCGGGAATCTCCTCGTGCCGAGCGACGACGATGCCGGCGGCGGCGTCCAACGAAACAACGGTGCCCTTGAGCGCGAAGCCGCTGGCGGTGGGCGCATACCGGGCGCATTCGCAGGTGTTGTCCTCGTCGGCCAGCTTCTTGGCCGAGGGCAGGGCGACCACGAGGGAGGCGGGCCGCCCGCCGGCGACGTAGGAGAGGAGGAGCTCGGTGGGCGCGTTTTCGTCCTGGTCGGTGAGCACGGTGAGCCGGACCGAGTCGAGGGCCTGCGGCAGGTCGGCCACAGGCGTGAGCGGGCCAAAAACGTCCTGCGGCGAGATGCGCCGGAGGAGCAGCCGGGGGCCCTCCTCCCAGCAGACGATCTCGCTTTCGTCGCGCAGCACGACGACGGCCACCACCGGTGCGGGCTTCTCTTCATTCACGCAGAGGGGAATTTGCCAGATCCGGCCGGCGTCGCTGGAGAGCGAGAGCTGGATGCGGGCACGGTTGTCGACGACCGTATACCAGGCGGCGGCGGCGCGGCTGCCGCGGATGGCCAGAGCCGGGGCTGCCAGCGGGGCTTCCGCCGGTTTCCAGCCATCCGGCACCAGCGTCCGCGGATCCGACCAGTGTCCGTCCTGCCGGTTCGCCACCTGAATGTCGCGCACGCCGCCGTCGGCCCGGCCGCGAAAAACGAGGAGCGCACTGCCGTCGGGAAATCCCGCGAGTGCGTGCGGGGCGTCGCCGCCGGGGACGGGCTGCACCTTGACGGTCCAGTCGGGGGGTGGGGCAGGCGGAAGCGGTCCGGCCTCCTCGGCGAAGATTGGACCGATCAGGACGGCAAGCAACAGGGGCAGAGCGCAACGGCTGAACATGGATGAAGGATGACCGCTTGGCCCGCCCGGCGCAAACCACGAATCGCCGGAAAGGCCGACCACTCGGGCTCCCCGGGATTCGGATTGCCGTTGGTGCCGGCGGTTGATATACAACCAGCCTCCTGTTTTCCCACCCCATGACTACACCCCACCGGCTCCTCCTCGTCGCCCTTTTGTCTGTCGCCACCGGCCTCCGGCTGGCCGCGCTCGACCGTCCCGATGTCACGTTCAAGGTTTTCCAGTTTCCCGCCGACCAGATTCCGCGGGTCGACGGCAACACCGACGACTGGGCCATGGTCCCCGCCGACTATGCCTACGGGATGGAGCAGTTGGTCGACGACGAGGGTGGGCATACGAAACCCGATCCGGCTTACCTCGACGTCAAGGTGCGCGTCGGCTGGGTCAAGGGGCTCAACCGCCTCTACTTTCTCTACGAGGCCTCGGCCAGCCACTGGGACTTCGCCCAGCCCGGTCTGCACAACGACATCTTCGAGGTCGTGGTGGACGGCGACGCCTCGGGCGGCGCGCTGATCGACAAGGGTCACGCCGAGCTCTGGATTCCCGCGCAGGTGGGTCAGCCCGCCGCCACACCTGATCCGCGCATCAGCGTCGACACGGCGCACTGGGCGATCCACGGCGTGCAGGCGCAGAACTACCATATTTTCACGCCGGCGAAGGACAAGGACTGGTGCATGGCGTGGGGCGCGCCGACGTGGATCAAGGAGCTCCCCTGGGCCAACGCGGTCTGCCGCTACAACTTCAAGTCCGGCGAGCCCGGCAAGCTGGTGCTGGAGTTTTGGATCACGCCCTTTGACTACGCCGGCCCCGAGGGCCCGGCCCGCGCCGTCGAGTCGGTGCTGACGGAAAACAAGATCATCGGACTTTCCTGGGCGGCGATCCATTACGACGACCCGCAGAAGAACGTCCGCAGCTTCTGGAACCTCTCCCGCCAGCACATGATGTATGGCAACGCCTCGTCGCTCTGCGCCTTCCGCCTCATGCCGCTCGAGCCGGCGCTGCAACCGGTGCCCGCCGCGCAGTGGTCGTGGAAAGTGGTGGACATGGACCGCCGCCTGGTGGCGTTCAAGGACCTCTCCCCCGGCCGGATCACTTCGTGGAAATGGACCTTCGGCGACGGAGAGACCTCGACGGAGCAGAATCCCGTCCACCAATTCAAGCGACCAGGCAGCTTTGTCACCATCCTCGACGTGGACGGCCCCGACGGTCCGGCGCGCCGCTCGAAGGTGTGGGACGTGCAGCTGCAGTGATGGCTGGGGATCGGTAGCCGGTGGCCTTTGACGCGCAGCGCGGGCTTTACTGTTTCGGCTGATCGGGACTGGATGACGCCGCCTCCACGGCTACCAATCGCGTACCTCCCCGATCCATGGAACCTGATGAAACACTCTCGGAAACAGTGGCCGGCATGCTCCGCCAGCTCTTCCGCTGGCTGCCGGCGATGCTGATCACGCTGTTTGTCGCGCTGGTTCCGACCACCCATCTCTATGCCGGCATCAAGGGGCATCTGCCGGCGCGCGCGCTGGCCCAGATGTCAGCGGAGACCCGGCGCGCCTATGACGCCTGGGCTTGGATGGACGTGCATCGCAGCCTCGGCCTGGCCTATGGCGTGCTGCTGATCGCGGTCAGCTTTTACCTCGGCCGGACGAGACGCAAACTCTGGGTCGGGACGCTGCTGGTCGTGTTGCTGCTCCCGGCCCTGTGGTATTGGAACGAAGTGGCCTGGCTCGGCGGCAAGTTGCTGGGTTCGTGATTGGCCGCCGGCTCGGGGGAGTGACGCGATGTCAGCTTGCCAGCCGGCGCAGCGCCCGCATTTTTCCGGGCATGACCGCCCGTTATCCGGCCCCGGCCCTGATTGACTTTGCCTGCGAGCTCCTCGTGGCCGCCGGGCTCGACCACGACAAGGCGGAGACCGTCGCCGAAATCCTCACCGAGGGCGACCTGCTTGGCCACACCACGCACGGTTTGAATCTGCTTCCGCTCTACCTCGCCGACCTGGAGAAGGGCAGCATGGCGAAGGCCGGCGGGCCCGAGGTGCTGGCGGATTTTCCCGCCGCCGTGACCTGGGATGGCCGCCGGCTGCCCGGGCCGTGGCTCGTCACGCAGGCGCTCGCGCTCGCCGTGAAACGGGCGCGCCAGAACGGCACCGGCACCGTGGTCATCCGGCGCAGCCACCACATCGCGTGCCTCGCCGCCTATCTCCGGCCGGTGGCTGAGCAGGGCCTGCTGGTGCTGCTCTCCTGCTCCGATCCCACCCTGGCCGGCGTTGCGCCGCACGGCGGGCGGACCGCGGTGATCACGCCGGATCCGCTGGCGGCGGCCTGGCCCACCGAACACGGCCCGGTCATCCTCGATGTTTCCATGTCCATCACCTCGCTCGGTCTGGCGCGCCGGCTGCAGGCCGAGGGCCGCCCGCTGCCGGGTGTGTGGGCACTCGACCCCGCGGGCCGCCCCACCGCGGATCCGGCGGCCGTGCTGGGTACGCCGCCCGGGGCACTGCTGCCGCTCGGCGGGCTCGACCACGGCCACAAGGGCTATGCGCTCGGTCTGCTGGTCGAGGCGCTGACCGGCGGGCTGGCCGGCCACGGCCGCGCCGATCCGGCAGAAGGATGGACGGGCACAGTGTTCGTGCAGGTGGCCGATCCGGCGCTGTTTGGCGGTCGCGAGGATTTCCTGCGGCAGACCACCTGGGTGGCGGACGCCTGCCGGGCGACCCCGCCGCGCGAAGGCTTTGACCGCGTGCGCCTGCCCGGCGAGGCGGCGGGGGCGAAACGCAAACAGCAGCTCGCGCTAGGGGTGGAGCTTTATCCAGGCATCATGGACGCGCTGCGGCCGTGGGCGGAGAAGCTCGACGTGCTGGTGCCGCCGGCGAACGCGGCGGGCGGGTGAGCGGGTGGCATAATTGAAGGTGGTCTCGGATTGGTTGTAGCCGGGGTCGCCGACCCCGGTGCCCTTGGGTTTCCAAAACCCGATCCCCGGGGTCAGCGACCCCGGCTACAGCCGAGGGATATCCGGGCGGTCTCGGGCGTAGCCCGCTTCGGGAGAGGCGGGACATTGGCCACCTGGCGGCCACAAACTCCCGGCTCTCCCGAGCCGGGCTACGAAGGCACGATGCGCCGGCTCAGGAGTAGGGCCGGTTTCGGACCGGCCGGGAAAGACTTGACGCCGGTCAAGACCGGGGCGAGGGCGCCCCGGCTCCATTCAGCGTTCCCATAGTCCGCGATGCGTCTCAACTCAGCGCAAGCCATACCTCGTCAATGCCCCTTCGTAGAGGGGCGCGAGCTTGACTTCCTTGATCCGCAGGGCGTCGCCGCCGGCGGGAAATTCAGGACGCGCGCCGGAAGGGAGATAAAGCGGAGTGTCCTGGCGGAGCGGTAGAATCTTCAACGTCAGGCCATTCTTCAGCTCCTCGGGAGTCAGCCGCCACAGACCGATCTCAAAGGGCGCACCTTTGTAAAAATTGTCCGTGACAAAACGGTCGCCCGCGTAGAGCCGGGCCACGTCACCTTCATAGCTGATTTGCAGCATAACATGGCGGTTGCCGACCGCCACGTCGGCCGGCACATGAATTGACCACACGGCAGCGCGCTCGAAATCGGCGTCGGTCGGTTCCGTGGCGATCTTGCGCCGCGAGTTCGCATTGATCTTCGCCGGTACCGATGGCGCCGCCGGCTTGGTCTGGTGCACCTCGGCTTCAAACTTCACCTCGGTGGTTGCAACAGTGAACGGCTGGAAAACATTCTCGATGCGCATGTCGGGCATCGTGGGCACGCCGGGAAAAATCTCCAGACGGAGATCACCGCTTTTGGCCGAGCTCAGATGGGGTTGGTCATCTTGGAAAAATAGCGCGGCGGGCGAGAAAACCAGCCGGTCGCGGCTTCTGACGGTACCGCGTGACAATCCCAGCGCCTGCTCCCGTGAGAGCACGAGAATCTGCGTGCTCTTGCCACCGGCGTGTTGGACGCGGATGGCTACGGACGTGCCTGATTTCACGCCGGTGACGAAAGTGTTGGTGCCTTCTCGGCTGATCGTTCCTCCGGGAGCTTCGACAATGTCGCCGGACGCGGTTTGAAACGCAAACTCCGAGGGAAGGCCGGGCCACTCGAAAAAGACCAGCGTGTCAGGAGCGTTCAGCTGGCAGACCAGCTCGGCCGTGGCATAACTGAGCGTCACTCCACCGACGTCGAGGTTCACCGGCCAGATCGTGTAAGCGCCGTTTGGAATCGTCACCGGCGTGCGCGGAATCTTCACCTCGCCGGACGGAAGTTTCAGCGCGACCTGGAAGTCCTTTTTGTCGCCGAGCGGATAGTTGCGCTCGTAGTTGTTGATGAAGACAAACCCGCGGTTGCCGTCGGTGCGGGCGGTGACGCGCGGGGTGGCGGCGTCCTCGCGGTTGCGCGGCATCTGCGCGGGGAAGTGCGCCGTCATCGGGGCGAGCTGGTCGCCGAAGTCGTTCAGGAAAAGGTGCAGCAGGCGCAGCGTGTGATACGACGGGTTGACCTGGCCGAATTCGCCGAGCGGCGCCTGGAAGTCGTAGGACTTTTGCTCCATGTCGTTGTAGCCGCTGCCGTCGGGCTGGCTGGTGGTTTCCTGCAACGGGGTTTTCCCGTCGGGATTGGTGCCGCCGTGATACATGTAGTAGCCGAGGCCGGTGATGCCGGAGCCGAGCTTCACGAGGGCGGCCGCGGTGGAGTCGTCGGCGAACATGAGCGGCCGGCGGTGGTAGGCGATGGCCATGCCGCCACCCATCTCGGCGGTGAGGAACGGGAAGCCGTCATACTTGGCGTTGTAGGCGGGGTTTTTGGGCGACAGGTCGCCCATGACGTTGTCTTCGGCGCGGATGTTGGTGAAGAAGAAGTTTCCGTTGGGCGGCAGCTCCGTGAGGCTGTTGCTCCAGAACTGCTCGGTGTAGCCGCCGAAGACCGGCAGGAAGCCGGTGGCGGGGATGGTGGCGTTATCCCAGCCGGTGGCGGTGTAGAACGGTGCGATGATGCCGGCCTCGTGGGCCATCTGGAGGAGCTGCGTCATGTGCTCGGGGCCGCCGCGGCCCGGATGGTATTCGTTTTCAATCTGCACCCCGGCGATCGGGCCGCCGTCCTGCCAGAACTGGCCCTTCACCTGCTTGCCGATCTCATCGAAGAAAATCTTCACGCGGGCGAGATAGGCGGGGTCGTTGGAGCGGCGGTTGCGGACGGAGGCCACCAGCCAGTCGGGGAAGCCGCCGTTGCGCGCCTCGCCATGGTCCCACGGGCCCACGCGGATCCAGACCAGGAGGCCGTGCTTGCCGCACAGCTCGACAAACCGGTGCAGGTCGCGCTGGCCGGACCAGTCAAAGTGGTCCTGGGTCTCCTCGTGGAACAGCCAGAAAATATAGGTCGAAATGACAGTGATGCCGCCGGCCTTCATCTTGAGGATTTCGCGCTCCCACTCGTCGGCGGGATAGCGCGCGTAGTGGAACTCGCCCATGACCGGGAACCACGGTTTGCCGTCGCGGGTGAAGTAGCGGGAATTGACGCCGAGCACATGGCCGTCGGGGGAAGTGCCGCCGGTGGCAAACGCCAGGGCGGACGGCGGCGGCGGGCTCACGGTGGCATCAATGGTAATCGGGGAGGGGGTTTGGGCTTCCAGGGATGGAAGCGCGACGGCGAGCAACAGGGCCAGGGCGGGGAAGGGGCGCATGCCGACAGCACAAGCGGCGCACCGGTTCGCCTCAAGCCCGGATCGCGCCGAAATCGACGCGGTTGCGCTCCGTCCGGAACGTCGGCCTGGCCCCTGCAGTGCCACCCCACCGATGGTCAAAGCCCGGATGCGGCGGCTTGGGGCGGAGCGGACGTTTTCAGGCATCCGCCGACCGCCCCAAGACGTTTGATTTGCACAGCCGGGAATGACGGCCTACCTGGCCGCCGTCCAGGCGTCTCCGCCATTTCCACCGCGCCATGCGCTCCCGCCTCTACGAATGCCAGGTCATGCACCACCGGTTCGCTCCCAAGGCGCACCGGTTTGCCTACCGCATCTTCATGTTCGCCATTGATCTCGACGAACTGGGCGAACTCGACCGGACGCTGCGCCTCTTTTCCGTCGGCCGGACCAATTTCTATTCTTTCCGTGAGGCCGACTATTTTCCAACCGACGAAGAAAGGTGGAAAGCGACGACCCGGCGCGTTTCTGCTGGCTCTGAGAGCGCGGGCGGACTGACCGTTCGGTCCGACCCGGGCGCACCGGTGACGGCGCGCTCCACCCTCAAGTCCCGCGTCCTTGCCTACCTGGACAGGCATGGGGTCGATCTGACAGGCGGGCGGGTCGAACTCATCACGCTGCCCCGCGTCGCCGGATACCTCTTCAACCCGGTCTCGTTTTACTTCTGCTACGACCGCGGAGGCGCTCCCGTCGCCGCCGTGCCCGAAGTGACCAACACGTTTCGGGAAATGAAACCGTTCTTCCTCGGACCGTCGACCCGGTCGCCGACGGCAGGGCCGGCGGATGCCTTCCGCCGCCGTGTGCCCAAGCATTTCTACGTGTCTCCATTTTCCGACGTCGATGTCGCCTTTGACTTCACCTTGCAGCCCCCCGGCGAGCGCCTGTCCATCCAGATCGACGATTATGTGGGCGGCGAACGCACGCTTACGAGCACCCTGACCGGCCGGGCGCGCCCGCTGACCGACGGCACGCTCGCCGCGCTCACGCTCCGCCATCCGCTGGTGCCGCTCCACACCATCGCGCGCATCCACTGGCACGCGCTGCGCCTCTGGCTGAAACAGGTGCCGTGGTTTCCGAAGGCCGCCCGTATCGCGGACCAGCGCGACCTGTACCGGCCCCATTCCTCACTTTCCCGGACTCGGGGAGCGCCTGCTGACCCGAGTTCGCCCCATCCAACCGCCCAACCCACGGACGCATGAGCTCGCCCTGCACCAACACCGCCGCCTCGCCCGATTCCACGCTCATCGCGAGTCCGGCGCGGCCCCCCCTGCACCAACGGGCCGTCCTGCGCGCCCTGGCCGCCCTGCGGCGCGGTCACCTCCGGCTTGAGCTCCCCGACGGCACGGTGCACGAATTTGGCGAACGCACCGGCGCGATGGCCACGACGCTGCCCCAAGGCATCTCCGCTGCGGCCACGATCCGCGTGCGGCGTCCGGCGTTCTTCACCCGCTGCCTCCTCTACGGGGACATCGGCTTTGGCGAGGCGTATGTGGACGGGGACTGGGACACCCCCGACCTCGCTGCGGTGGTGGCCTGGTTCATCCACAATCTGGACGACGCCCCCGGCCTTTCCGGCTCGCGCCGCGCTCAACCCTTCGCGCTCAATCTGCTGCGGCTGGCCAACCGGCTCGGCCACCTCCTGCGCCCGAATTCGCGGGCGACCGCCCGGCGCAACATCCGCGCCCACTACGATCTCTCCAACGAGTTCTTCGCGCTCTTTCTCGACCCCTCGATGATGTACTCCGCCGCCAAGTGGCCCGGACCGCACGCGACCCTGGCCGAGGCACAGCGGGAAAAGAACGACGCCCTCTGCCGCCGCCTGCGGCTGACGGCGGCCGACGAGGTTCTTGAAATCGGCACCGGCTGGGGTGGCTGGTCGCTGCACGCGGCGCAGACCTACGGCTGCCGGGTCACCACGGTGACGATCTCCCCCGCCCAATTCCAGTATGCCCGGGAACGGGTCGCCGCCGCCGGCCTGGCTGACCGGATTGAAGTGCGGCTGCAGGACTACCGGGAAACCGTCGGATCGTTCGACAAAATAGTATCCATCGAGATGATGGAGGCGCTGGGCCATCGCTATCTGCCGGAGTTCTGCGGCGTGCTGAACCGCCGGCTCCGACCGGCGGGTCTGGTTGCCCTGCAGTTCATCACCTGTCCCGACCACCGTTATCGGGAATTCCGGACCGGCATCGATTTCATCCAGAAGCATGTTTTTCCGGGCTCGTTGCTGCTGTCGCTCAATCGCGTGAACGAGCAGCTTTCCCGGGGCGGCGGTTTTGTGCCGCACGAAATGGAGGACTTCGGGCCCGACTACGCGCGCACGCTGCGGCACTGGCACGGGGCGTTTCAAGCCAAGCTCGACGCGGTGCGCGCCCTCGGCTTCGACGATCGCTTCATCCGCAAATGGAGCTATTACCTCAGCTACTGCGAGGCGGCCTTCGCCCTGCGGAATATTTCGGTCGTCCAGACACTCCACACCCGCGCCAACAATCTCGGCTTGAAGTAGCGCGTTGTGAGCAGCGAGGAGCGGGCATGGCTGAATCCACTCCACTCGCCGCTCCTTACTCGCAACATCCCCCATGCTCACCGCGCTCCGTCTTCTCTTTGGGTTCATCCTCGTCGCGATGCTGAGTGTCACGACGTGGGCCAGCCTGTGCTGCCCGTTGTTTGGGGTGCCACCGGACGTCTTCCGCCATCCCTGGTTCATCGCCACGATGTTCGACGCCTATGCGGGTTTCCTGACCTTTTATGTCTGGGTCGCCTGGCAGCAGCAGGCCTGGTCAGCCCGGGCGGCCTGGCTGGTCGCGATCCTGCTGCTCGGCAACGTCGCCATGGCGGCTTACTGCCTGCGTCAGCTCTGCCGCGCGCCCGCTCCCCCCGCCCTGGCCGGCGTCCTGACCCGCCGGGAAACCGGCGCCGGGCTCCTGGGTCCCGTGTTGGCGGGATTGGGGATTGCGGTCGTGGGTCTGGCGTGGCTATCACGATGACCTTCCGTGGATCAGACCTCCCCCACCTCCCCCGCCGGCTCGCCCCGGCCCCTGCCCGCTTTGCCGCCGAAAGTGCGCACCTTCTGGCAGCGCCGCATCCGCGATCCGATCGTGGTGCAGCTGACGCAGGGCATTACCCCGGAGAAGATTGCCCTCACTTTGGCGGCGGGCAGTGCCGCGGCGCTGTTTCCAGTCTTTGGTGTCACCACGCTGATCTGCTTCATCGTCGCACTGGTGCTGCGGCTTAACCAGCCCATCATCCAGGTGCTCAACCAGATCCTGCTGCCGGTGCACATCGCGACATTCCTGCTCTGCGTGCGATTGGGAGAATTTCTGTTTCAAGTGCCTCCGTCAGAGCGCCTGATGCTTGATCCCCGGAAGATCCATCAGATGTATTTCGAGGATTTTTGGTCCCACCCGCTGCATTCCCTGAGCTATTATATCAAGGACAACTCCGACAGCGTGATCTACTCCATCGTCGCCTGGGCCATTCTGGTTCCCCTCTATGTGCCGCTCATGTATTACCTCCTCCGCCCGTTCATGCGCGGGGTGGTGAAGGTGAAGGCCGAAGTCGCGGCCAAGAAGGCCGCCACCGGCCCGGCGCCCACCCATCCGGTCCCGTGAACCCGCTCGGGCTCGCGCTGGCCGCTCTTGCCGTCTTCTGCGCCGCGTTCGCCGTCCTGTATGCGGTCGCCCGCCGCATGGACAACTACGGCATCGTGGACATCGCTTGGTCGTATGCCTTCGGCGTGTTCGCCCTTGGCTCGGTCTGCACCGCCCCTGGCTGGGGGGTGCGCCGTGGTTTGTTCGCCGGCATGGCCGTGATCTGGAGCCTGCGGCTCGGCACCCACCTCTGCATCCGGGTTCTGGGGCATCATCCTGTGGAGGACGTCCGCTACCAGCGGTTGCGCCAGAACTGGGGTGGGCGATTTGCGGTGAAGATGTTCTGGTTTTACCAGTTGCAGGCCGTCTCCGTCGTCCTGCTTGGCCTGCCCTTTATCATCGGGATGCGCAGCCCGTCGCCGTCGCTCCGGCCGCTCGAGATCGCCGGGGCGGTCCTCTGGCTCGTTGCGGTGGGCGGCGAGGCGCTGGCCGACGCCCAGCTGGCCGCATTCCGACGCAATCCCGCCCGACAGGGCCGGATTTGTACCGACGGGCTTTGGCGATACAGCCGCCACCCCAACTATTTCTTCGAGTGGCTCGTTTGGGTCGCCTACTTTCTGTTCGCGCTGGCTTCGCCGTGGGGCTGGATCACTTTTATCAGTCCCGCGGGCATCCTCTTTCTGCTGTTGCGCGTAACAGGGATACCCATGACCGAGGCCGAAAGCATCCGCCGCAAGGGCGACGACTACCGCCGCTACCAGCAGACGACGAACGCCTTCGTGCCGTGGTTGCCCAAGGAGTAGCGGGTAGTGAGTAGTGGGTAGGCGGACTTGAATCCGATCTACTCGCTACTCACTACGCGCTACCCGCTACAATTCCGTCCGCCCGACTCACCATGTTCGACACCCTGCTCGAAAAGAACCTCCTGCCCGACCCCCTCGTCCGGTTGGGCATCCGCCGCCTACTGGCGCAGCGCCTCCGCGAGGAGCAGGCCCGGTTCGATCCGGAGCGCTATGCGGACGATCTGCGGACGCGCCCGATTGCCGAGGACACCCGGGCCGCCAACACGCAGCATTACGAGGTGCCCACGCGTTTTTATCAGCTCTGCCTCGGCCCGCGCCTCAAGTATTCCGGCTGCCTGTATCCCACCGGACGCGAAACGCTGGCCGGGGCCGAGGAAGCCATGCTCGCGCTCTATGTCGACCGCGCCCGGCTGGCCGACGGCCAGCGCATCCTTGAACTCGGCTGCGGCTGGGGCTCGCTGTCACTTTATCTGGCAGAGAAGTTTCCCCAGGCGGAGATCACGGGCGTCTCCAACTCCAAAACCCAGAAGGAGCACATTGACGCGGAGGCCCGCCGCCGCGGTTTCGGCAACCTCCGCATTGTCACCTGCGACATGAATGTCTTCGAGGCCGCCGCGGCGTCGTTCGACCGCGTCGTTTCGGTCGAGATGTTCGAACACATGAAGAATTATCCGCGTTTGCTGGGGAACGTGGCGCGCTGGCTGCAGCCAGGGGGAATGCTCTTCGTGCACATCTTCACCCACCGGGAGCTCGCGTATCATTTTGTGGCGCGGGACGCCTCCGACTGGATGAGCCGGCATTTTTTCACGGGTGGCCAGATGCCCTCCCACGACCTGCTCCCGCGATTCCAGGACGACCTGAAGCTCGTTTCCGACTGGCAGGTCAACGGCACGCATTACCGGCGCACGGCGGAACACTGGCTGGCGAACATGGACGCCCACCGGGCCGAGATCCTGCCACTGTTCGCCGCCACCTATGGCGCAGCCGAAGCCACCAAGTGGTGGGCCTACTGGCGCACCTTCTATCTGGCCTGCGCGGAACTCTGGGGCTACCGCGACGGCGAGGAGTGGCTGGTCAGCCACTACCTGTTCGCCAAACCCTGAGCCGTTCACCGACGGTTTGTGCGGTGGGAGGAATTGCCCGCACTCGACCTTCGCGCCGCACCAGAGGAGTGGCGGAAGCGCCTCTCGGCCAATGATCCGCAATGTTACAACCGTGTGACGCTCCACTAAAAACTCGTTTCGCCGCGCCCCCCTGCTAAGCTTGATGGCCTTTCTCGCATCCGATGGCCTCCTCGCGCTCCAGATCCGCCCAATCCACCCCTGCGGAGGAGCGCGCCACCATCCCGCCGTCACGGGCGCAGCCGGTCATACCTTCGGCCCAGCCCACCAAGGCGGCCTATTTCAATCGCGAACTGAGCTGGCTGGCCTTCAACCGCCGCGTACTCGAGCAGGCGCTCGACCCGCGCCACCCGCTGCTGGAGCGCGTCAAGTTTCTCGCCATCGTCAGCTCCAACCTCGACGAGTTTTTCGAGATCCGCGTCGCCGGGCTGATCCAGCAGGTGGACAGCGAGGTCGCCGAGGCCAGCGTGGACGGCCTCGGGGCGCGCGAGCAACTCCGCCGCATCCACTCGGTCGTCGCCTCGCTGGTTGAGGACCAGCACGCCTGCTGGCAGGAACAGCTGCTGCCCGCGCTCGCGCAGGAGGGCATCGTGTTCCGGACGGGGCTCGAGCTGGCGCCCGCCGAGCTCACCTGGGTGCGCGCCTACTTTGAGGAGCAGGTTTTTCCCGTCCTCACGCCGCTCGCGCTCGACCAGTCGCACCCGTTCCCCCAGCTCGGCAACAAGACCCTCAACGTCGTCATCTCGCTCGACGACCCGGCTACGCCGGAGATCGACCACCTCGTCGCGTTGTTGCCCGTGCCGCGCATCCTCCCGCGCCTCGTCCCGCTCGATCCCACCGCCGCCGGCCAGCAGCGGTTCATCTTCCTCACCGAGATCATCAAGCTCTGCGCCGGCGCGTTTTTCCCCGGCTTCCGTGTCCACGGCGCGCACGCTTTCCGCGTCACGCGCAACAGCGACCTCTACATCGACGAGGAGGAGTCCGAAAACCTGCTCAAGAAGTTCGAGGACGAGCTGCGCAATCTCCGCCGCGGCGCCGCCGTGCGCCTCGAGATCGAGGACGGCGTCAACGACGGCATCTTCACCACGCTTTGCGAGCACCTCAGCCTCTCGCACGAATACGTCTTCCGCCTCAACGGCCCGATCAATCTCCTCCGCCTGCTCAGCCTGGCCGACATCGACCGGCCCGATCTGAAATACCCGGCCTTCGTCCCGGTCAACACCTCCCCGCTGGCCGACCCCGCGCAGATCTTCGAAGTGCTGCGGACGCAGGACGTGCTGCTGCACCATCCCTACGACTCGTTCCAGCCGGTGGTTGATTTCGTCGCCCAGGCCGCGCGCGACCCGCAGGTGTTCGCCATCAAGCAGACGTTTTACCGGACCAGCGGCGACTCCCCGTTTGTCCGCGCCCTGATCGAGGCCGCCCGCAACGGCAAGCAGGTCACGGCCCTGGTCGAGTTGCGCGCCCGGTTCGACGAGGCCAACAACATCCAGTGGGCCCGGCAGCTCGAGGAGGCCGGCGTCCACGTCGTCTACGGTCTGCTCGGGCACAAGACCCACTGCAAGTGCGCGCTGGTCGTCCGCCGCGAGGGGGCCCGCCTCCGCCGGTACGCCCACCTCGGCACCGGCAACTACAACCCCCGCACCGGCCGGCTTTACACCGATCTGAGCTATTTCACCGCCCGTGACGAGCTGACGGCCGAGGCCGCCGGTGTCTTCAACGCCCTCACCGGTCTCGGCCGCGACCCGGAGTTCTCCCACCTGCTCGTGGCACCCTTCAACCTGCACGCCCGCATCCTGGCGCTCATCCGGCGCGAGACCGCCCACGCCGCCGCCGGGCGGCCCGCCCGGATCATGGCGAAGATGAACGCGCTGGTGGACAAGGATGTGATCGACGCGCTCTACGCCGCCTCCCAGGCCGGGGTGCAGGTCGATCTCATCGTCCGCGGGGTCTGCTGCCTCGTACCCGGGGTGCGGGGCCTGAGCGACCGCATCCGCGTGCGCAGCATCGTCGGCCGCTACCTCGAACATGCGCGGGTGTTTTACTTCGAGAATGACGGCGGCGAGCCGGATATTCTCGCCGGCAGCGCCGATTGGATGCCGCGCAACTTCATCCGGCGGGTCGAGGTGGTCTTCCCGATTGCCGATCCGCGGTTGCGGCGCTGGGTGGTGGACGGAATGTTCGGGATGGAGCTGCAGGATACGGCCTTTGCCCGGGTGCTCGACGCGCACGGCGGTTACCGCCCGGTGCCGCAGCCGGCCGGTGTGCCGGTATTTTCGGCCCAGGATTTCTTCATCGCCGCCGCCCGGGAGCGTGCCGAGGCAGCCGCGAAAGCATAGCCCCGACCGCCGGCCGGAGTCCTTTGGTCAAGAGTCTGGCCGCGCCCCCATCCGCCTTCGCCGGTCCGCGGGTCATCCTGGGGCGTGCTTTGCGGACGGACTCTGCCTTGGTGCAGGCTTCCAATGCGTTGGGTGCCGATCGGAAGATTTTCTCGCCGGGTAACACCCCATTTCTGTCCGGCGCATTGCGGGCTAGGCTGGCGGCGAACCGTCATCAACCTGCGCACCGCCCGATCCACTCCCATGCCCAAGCCTCCCTTTTTCCGACCGGCAACCCTACTCGTCATCGCGCTGTTCTGCGGAGCCGGACTGCCCGGGTCCGCTCGTGCCGCCGCCTTTCCGCCGCTCAACCAGCCCGCCTCGACGGAGCGCCACCCCGGAAAATTTGTCTGGGCCGACCTCTTCACGACTGACCCGGTGGCCGCCACCAAGTTTTACACCGGCCTGTTCGGCTGGACGGCCAGCACAATTGCCCAAAACGGACAGGCCTACACGGTGTTCAGCAACGGTGGCCGGGCGATGGCCGGACTGGCTCCGCGCTCCACCAGCACGGCCAAGCGGCCCTCCCGCTGGATTGCCTACCTTGCGGTGACCGACCTCCCCGCCGTCCTGCAACGCGCCACAAAAGCCGGCGGACAGATCCGCGCCGAGGCCCGCACCTTCCCGAAGCGCGGCACCCAGGCCATCATCGCGGACAACGAGGGTTCCCCGGTCGGACTCCTGCAATCGACGTCCGGCGACTCCGCCGATGATGAACCGCTGCCCGGCGACTGGAACTGGTTCGAGCTATTTGTGAAACAACCGCACGTCGCAACGATTTACTACGACCAGGTGATCGGCTATGAGTCGGCGCCTGACTTCCGCACCGAACGGAAGGATGACTTTCTGCTCTCAAGCGGCGGCCTCGCCCGCGCCGGGGTGGCACCGCTCCCCGACCGCGAGGACGCCAAACCCGGCTGGCTGGGCGTCGTCCGGGTGGCGAGCATCGATGAGGCGGTGGCCCGCGCGGTCAAACTCGGCGGCGAAGTTCTGGTGGCACCGCATGCGGCCGCCTTTGAGAGCCGGTTCGCCATCATCGCCGATCCTACCGGCGGCACCGTCGGTCTGGTCGAATACGTGGACAACGCCAATCCCGCCAACCGCCCATGAAACTCAACCGCAAAATGCTTCTCGGCTCCCTGCTGCTCGCGGGCCTGCCGTTCGCGATGAGCAGCTGCATCTCCGACGGCTATGTCGGCACCGGCGTCTATTATGGCGAGGAGCGCGGCCCGTGGTTCCGGGACGGTCCGTGGATGGATGGCGACCGTTGGTATGGCGAGCCGCGCGGCGGCGCCTCCGTCGGGATCTACCTCCATCCGCCGCGGGGTCGGCGCTGAACCACCCGGGCCGGACGGCTCACTGCCGACCATGGAATCCACCGGCGTAAGATCAAACGGAACGGAGGCGATTGTCGCCACCGGCCTCACCAAGTGGTTTGGGGTCGGCGAGACCCGCATGCTCGCGGTGAATGACGTCGGGCTGGTCGCGCATTTTGGCGAAATGCTGTTCATCGTCGGCCCCTCCGGCAGCGGCAAGACCACGCTGCTCAGCATGATTTCCGGCATCCTGAGGCCCAACTGCGGCACGGTGAGCGTCAAAGGGGCTGATATCTGGACACTGACCGACGACCAGCTGGCCGATTTCCGGTTGAACACCATCGGTTTCGTGTTTCAAGACTACCATCTGTTTCCGCGGCTGACCACGGCCGAGAACGTCGCGATCCCCCTGATCCTGAAGCAGCGCAACTGGAACGAGTCCATCAGCGAGGCCGGAAAATTTCTCTAAATCGTCGGCCTGAAGGGCCGGGGCGAGATCCTGCCGGTGAAACTTTCCGGCGGCGAACAGCAGCGCGTCGCCATCGCCCGCGCGGTCATCAGCCGGCCCGAGATCCTGATCCTGGACGAGCCGACCGCCTCACTTGATGGCGACACGGGCCGGATGATCATATCGTTCGTCAAGGAAAAGGTGCTCAACGAACACCGCTGCATCCTGATCGTCACCCATGATGCGCGTATCAACGAATACGCCGACCGGATCCTCCACATGGAAGACGGCCGTCTCACGGCGACGGACCAAGGAGCCTGATGCCAACCGACGAATCCACACCCGAAGCCCTGCTAGCGCCCCAGCCCGCTGTCCCGCCCGCGGCGGCCATCGCGCCCAAAATCGACACCAAGGCCGCCGAGCCGATGTCAGTGCCGGTGGCCACCCCGCCCAAATCGGACGTCAAGGCCACCGCGCCAAAGCCTGAGCCCAAGGAGGCCGAGCCCAAACCGGCCTCCCAAACCGCGAAAGCACCACCCAAGGACGCTGAGTCCAAGCCGGACGCCCCCGTGCCGGCGGCGAAACAGGATTTCAGAAACAAGCTCATCTTTGCCTGCGCCATCATCGGTCTGCTGGCCGGACTGGTTGCCGCCTACTTTTTCGGCCTGGAGCGCAAGGCCCAGCCGCCCGCGGCCCAGCCGGTCACCAGTCCCTATCCGACCGGCATCTATGCCAACGGCATCATCGAGAGCGACCAGCCGAGCGGTTCCAACATCAACCTCTATCCGGAGGTCTCCGGTCCGATCATGCAGGTGCTGGTGCGCGAGGGCCAGCGGGTGCCGGCGGGCACGCCGCTGTTTTCCATCGACGATTCGGTGCAGCGCGCAACCGCCGAGCAGCTCCGTCTCGCCGCCGAAGCGTCGCGGGCGCTGTTGGATGAACTCAAGGCGCAGCCCCGCCAGGAAACCCTGGCGATTGCCGGAGCCCAGGTGGGCCTGGCTGAAGCCGGCCTGAAAGTGGCCCGCGGCCAATATGACAAGCGCCGCGCCTCCTTTGACCTCGACCCAAAGTCCATCAGCAAGGACGTGCTCGACACCGCGGAAGACGCGGTCAGCCAGGCGGCCGCGAGCCTGGAGGTGGCGCGCAAGCAGTATGCCCTCACCGCCGCCGGCGCGTGGAGCTACGACGTCGTCAGCCAGGAGCGGCAGGCCGAGGCGCTCAGCCAAGCCTATGCGGCGGCCGCAGCGTTGCTGCAAAAGTATTCCGTCAAGGCGCCCGTCGACGGTGTGGTGCTGGTCGTCAACGCGACCGTGGGCAGCTACGTTTCCTCGCAGGGTGCCTACAACGCCCACACCCAGGGCCTCGACCCGCTGGTGGTCATGGGAGCGCCGCAGGACAACTTGGCGGTCCGCTGTTATGTCGACGAGATCCTCGTCTCCCGCCTGCCGTCGGCCTGGCATATCCGTGCGCAGATGACCGTCCGCGGGACTGACATCAAGGTGCCGCTGGAATTTGTCCGCGTGCAGCCCTACGTTTCCCCCAAGATTGAGCTGTCCAACGAGCGCCAGGAACAGGTGGACCTGCGGGTCCTGCCGGTGATTTTCCGTTTCCCCAAACAGGATGTGCCCGCTTATCCGGGCCAGCTGGTGGATGTCTATATCGGGACGCAGTAGCCCTGCCGCACCCGCCATCCTGTAGAGGGCTTGCCATGCACCACATTCGATCACTGCTTCCGAAAGGCGCCGGCCTCGGCCTGATCTCCGCCCTGCTCGGCGGATGCATGGTTGGCCCCGATTTCATTCAACCGGCTCCGCCCACGGTGAATCGTTACACGCGCGGGCCGCTCCCGGTTGCCACCGTTGCGGCGGATGGCACCGCGCAGCGTTTTTTACCCGGCACCGCGGTCGCAGCCGACTGGTGGCGGCTGTTTCAGTCGCCGCAGCTCGATGCGATCGTCCGCCAGGCCATCGCCAACAGCCCTACGCTCCAGGCCTCGGAGGCCAGCCTGCGTCAGAGTCAGGACCGCTTGCGGGCCGGCCAGAGTGTCTTCTACCCGCAACTCGGGCTCGGACTGGACGGACGGCGGGAGCGCACCGCGGCGGCGCAGCAGGGGGCGGCGGCCCCCGGCTCGATTTTCACGCTGGTGACGCTGAGCGGCACCATCAGCTACGCGCTGGATGTCTTCGGCGGCGAACGCCGCGCAGTCGAGGGCCTGCGGGCCCAGGCCGACGGCCAGTTTTTTGAGAGCAAGGCGGCCTTCCTGACCCTGACCGCGGACGTAGTTGACACCGGTATCGCCCGGGCTGCGTATGCGGCCCAGAGCCAAGCGACCCGGGAACTGATCGAGCTGGAGAACCAGCAGTTACACGCGACGGAAGCGCAAGTCCGCGCCGGCACCGTCCCATACACCAATGTATTAAGCATGCGCAGTCTCATTGCCGCCAACCAGGCGTTGCTCGCACCCCTGGAGCAAAAAGTCAGCCAGACCGAGCACCTGCTGGCGGCCTTGGAAGGCGTCATGCCCTCCGAAGCCAGCCTGCCCGAGATCGACCTGTTGGGCCTGACGCTGCCGGCCGACCTGCCCGTGAGTGTGCCGTCCGACTTGGTGCGCCAGCGGCCCGACATCCTCTCGGCCGAGGCACAGCTGCGGGTGGCCAGTGCCAACATCGGGGTGGCGACCGCGGCGATGTTTCCCAGCTTCAGCTTGAACGGCACCTATGGGGCGGAGGGGGCCAACTTCGGCAAGCTGCCGGCGGCCGCCGGCCGGTTTTGGAGCTTCGGGCCCTCGGCCACCGTCCCGCTGTTCCAGGGCGGCAGCCTGTGGTTCGGCCGGCAGGAGACTCTCGATGCCTACCAGGCGGCGGAGGCCGGCTACCGGCAGACGGTGCTGGACGCCTTTGCGCAGGTCGCCGATTGCCTCAAGGCGCTGGAGCACGACGCGGAGGCGCTGCAGGCGCAGACGGACGCCCGGCGCGCTGCGAACCAAGCCCTCCACCTGTTGCAGGCCAACTATCAGGCGGGGCTCGCGGCCTATCTGGACGTGCTGCCGGCCGACGTGCAATGGCATGAGACGACTATCGCTTATCTTCAGGCGGTCGCGCAGCGGCACCAGGACACCGTCGCCCTGTTCGTCGCCCTGGGCGGAGGCTGGTGGAACCAACCGCAACCGCCGAATGCCGGCGGACCGCCATGAAATACGGGGGCATTCTGCGGATCGGGTTCAAGCTGCTGGTCAATGACCGGGCGAAATTTTCTGCGCTGCTGATCGGGATCACGTTCGCCGTGTTCCTGATGATGCAGATGACCGCGATGTTTGCCGGCATCCTCAACCGCGCCTACTCGACCGTTACCAACGTCGGCGCCGCCATGTGGATCATGGACCCGGCGGTCAACACAGCCTCCAGTGCGATCCCCCTGCCCGACTATCTGCTGGACGCGGTGCGCAGCATGGACGGCGTCAGCTATGCCGTGCCGCTCTTCATCGGCGGGGCGCAGGTCCGGCTGGCGAGCGGCACCTACCAGTCGGTGAGCGTCGTCGGCCTGGATGACGCGAGCCTGTTTGGCCGGCCTGAAATGGAACAGGGCAACATCCAGGACATCTATGCCGACGATGCCTTCATCGTGGTGAACGATGCGGAATTCTCCAAGCTGGAGAACCCGAAGCTCGGAACCACGTTTGAGCTGAATGATCACCGCGGCACCATTGTGGGCATCGCCCGGGTCGCGGCCAACGGGCTGAATGGCGTGCCGACGGTCTACACCACCTACAGCCGGGCGATCGAATACATCCCCTCCACCCGTTTCACCATCTCCTACATTCTCGTGCAGCCGAAGAGCGACGCGGATGCCACCGGCATCCAGCAGCAGGTCGCCAAGCTCGGCTACGTCGCCTTCACCAAGGCGGAGTTCAACACCCGCATCACCGACTTTTACACCTACAAGACCGGGATCGGTACCAACATCCTGCTCATGACCGTGATCAGCTTTCTCGTGGGGCTGTCGATTTCGGGTCAGACCTTTTACACTTTCATCCTGGAAAATCTGGAAAAATTTGGCGCGCTGAAGGCGATCGGAGCCAAGGGGCGCGAGCTGGTTTACATGATCCTGTTCATGGCGACCTTCACGGCCCTGACCGGCTACGGTCTGGGAGTCGGGCTGGTGACGCTGATGATCTTGATCGCCAAATCCCGCCTGCCGAATTACGCTGCGATGATCACGTTTTGGAACCTGGGTCTGGCCTTCGGGATGGTCATCTTGATTGCCGGGATCTCCAGCTATATCGGCATCCGCAAGGTTCTGAAGATCGAACCCTTCGACATTTTCCGGGGTTAGCAGGTCCGATTGTTATTCCGCCTTCGTCCGTCGATCGTCCGGCCCGCGGACGGCGTTTTCGGCGGGGCTTGGACTGCCCGGGGGCGGCGACTCGACAAACGGGACTTCGGTGCCGGCCACCAGCGTCACATCGATGCCACCCTTTTCCAGGGCGGCCTTGAAGAGGAGTTTGAGCCGGCTTGTGGAAAGTCGGATCTTCAGGTGCCGGCGAACGGGGCGGCGGTTGTCGGGGTGATGGATGAATTCCGAGACCTCGGCGGGAAAGTCCCGGGCCCGGCGCAGTGCGCCAACCGCACTCACGAGGTCCCGGTCCGAGGCAAAAAAGTCAGGCTCCATGCCTTCCACCAGACGGGCAATCAGCCGCGCTTGCGGATACAGAGAACGACGCAAAACCACCCGGTTGAAATCCCCCGGGGCGACGCCCTGCTGGGAACAGAAAAGCTCGGCAAAGGTCGGCGGCATGCTGGGGTGGTGACAGTTGGGCAGCATTGTCGCCTGAAGTCGACATCGATCCGGTTGCGCACGTTAATTTGTGGTGACGGACTTTGGTCGGGGTGAATCGCATCGCGTCAGGGGTCGGTCTGGGCGCGGTCCTGGCCAAGCGCGTTGGGTCAACGTGCTCCACCTGCGGAGCGCGGACAGATACGGGACACGGTTCCCCTTCACCTTGTCAGTATCGAGGGCGGCGGTAGGCCCGGGAACAGGCGTCCGCGCGACCGTTACTTCGCCAGCCAGCCGTGGCCCTTCAGCCACTCCGCGGCCCGCAGCGGCCACTCGGCGGCGCGGGTGCGTGACGTCATGCCGAAACCATGGCCGCCCGCCTCGTAGAAGTGCAGCTCGGCGGGCACGCCGGCCTTCCGCAGGGCGAGGTAGAACTGGACCGAATTGTTGTCCGCCGGCACCGTGCGGTCGTCTCCGGCCTGCACGAGGAAGGTCGGGGGCGTGGTCCGGGTGACGTGCTGGTCGGCCGACCAATGGGTGAGCTGATCGGGGGTGGGCGTGCGGCCGAGCAGGGCGCCGCGTGAGCCGTTCTCCACGCCGGGTGGCGCCATGGTGATGACCGGATAGAGCAGCAGCGCAAAATCCGGCCGCGCGCTGACCTCGTCGAGCTTCGCGCCGGTCTTGCCGTCGGGATCGTCGTAGAGTGTGGCGGCGCAGGCGGCGACGTGGCCGCCGGCGGAAAATCCGATCACGCCGACGCGGTCGGGCCGCACCGCAAAGTCAGCCGCTTGCGAGCGCACGAGGCGGATGGCGCGGAGTACGTCCTGGAGCGGCGCGGGGGCGCCGTATTCCTTCAGCCGGTATTTGAGGACGAAGGCGGACACCCCGATGGAATTGAGCCAATGGGCGACCGCCGAGCCCTCGTTTTCCATCGAGAGGTGGTCGTAGCCGCCGCCGGGGCAGATGATGATGGCGGTGCCGGCGGCCAGGTCGGCCGGGGCCGGATAACAGGTGAGCGTGGGATGGCTGACCCGCACGACGCGGTTGTTCACGATGCCTTCGGGCGGCAGCTCCGGCTTGAGGCCGGGCACGCCCTCGGGCCAGAGGTCGATGACTTTTGAGGCGGCGGCGGGGTCGCCGCCCCCGGCTACACCGGAGGCGGCGCGGAGCGAGGGGAGCAACAGGATGGCGAGGGCCAGCAGGGGACGGAGGGGGCGGATATTCATGGGGGGATCAGCGGACGGGAAGCTCGCCGGTGGGCAAAATTATTTTCAGACCGGAGGCGTTGCGTGGGATGATTTTGGCCACCTGATTTTGCCCGTTCAGGGATGGGGCGAATCGCGGCGGGCCCAGCGGTCCCGCCCTACCCACCGGGCAATTGACGGAAGAAGTTGCTCAAAGGTGGATGACTTCCGGCAGCCAGCCGTGGCCGCGCATCCAGTCCTCGGCCCGCAACGGCCATTCGGCGGCGCGGCCGACATTGGTTTTCAAGCCGAAGCCATGGCCGCCTTTTTCGTAAAGGTGCAGCTCGGCCTGCACGCCGGCCTTCCGCAGGGCGAGGTAGAACTGGATGCTGTTCTCGACGGGCACGGTGCGGTCGTCTTCGGCCTGGGCGAGAAAAGTCGGGGGCGTGGTGCGGGTGACATGCAGCTCGGTGGAATAAAGCGCGGTCAGTTCGGGCGCGGGATTCGTGCCGATGAGATTGTCGCGCGATCCTTTGTGAAAGAACGCCGGGTCCATCGTGATGACCGGATACAGCAGCATCGCGAAATCGGGCCGCGCGCTGGTCTCGTCGAGCTTCACGCCGGTCTTGCCGGCGGGGTCGTCATACAGCGTGGCGGCGCAGGCGGCGAGATGACCGCCGGCCGAGAAGCCGATAATCCCGAGTCGGTCGGGGTTGACCTTAAAGGCGGTGGCCTGAGAGCGGACGGTGCGGAGGGCGCGGAGCACGTCCTGGAGCGGGGCGGGCTGGCCGTATTCCTTCAGGCGATACTTGAGGACAAAGGCGGTGACGCCGCGGGAGTTGAGCCAGCGGGCGATGGAAGCACCCTCGTTTTCCATCGAAAGGTTGGAGTAGCCGCCGCCGGGGCAGATGACGACGGCGGTGCCGTTGGCGGTGCCGGCCGGCGCGGGATAGACCGTCAGGGTGGGATGGTGGATGTTGGAGGCGCTGGCGGGGGTGCTCCGCTCCGGGGTGGCGTTGGGCTTGAGGCCGGGTACGCCCTCGGGCCAGAGGTCGATGACCTGCAGCGCGGGCGTGGGGACGGGCGCGGGCGGCGGAACGGCCGGGGACGTCGGTCGCGCGGCCGGCGGGGGGACGGTCACGGCGGTGGGGACGCGAGCCGGCGGGGTCGGTGGCACGACCGGTGCGGGGCCGGGCAGCTGGCAGGAGCCGCCCAGCAGGGTGAGGACCAGCAGGGCGGGGCGCAACGGAGGGAAGGAGGGGAGTTTCATGGCGGGGAAACGGGGTTGAGCCAGCCGTGGCTGCGCATCCAGTCGGCGCAGCGGAGCGGCCACTGGGCGGTCTGGCCAAATGAGGCCGATGTGCCGGAGCCGTGGGTGCCCTTCTCGTAGAGGTGCAGCTCGGCCGGGACCCCCGCCTTCACCAGGGCCTGGTAGAACTGGATGGAGTTCTCCTCCCGCACGGTGGTGTCCTGCATCGTGTGGACGAGAAAGGCAGGCGGGGTGGCCTTCGTGACCTGCTTCTCCAGCGAGAAGTGCGCGGCCAGCTCGGGGGACGGATTGCGGCCGATCAGTCCGTCGCGCGAGGCGGTGTGGACATAAGGCGGCTCCATCGTGAGCACCGAGAACGTCAGGATCATGAAGTCCGGCCGACCGCTGACCGCATCGAGCGGCGCGCCGGTCCGGCCCTCCGGGGCGTCGAACAGCGTGCCGGCGCTGGCCACGACGTGCGAGCCGGCCGAGTTGCCAATCGCCCCGATGCGGTCGGGCGCCAGGCCCCATTCGGCGGCGTGGGAGCGGACCAGCCGCACAGCGCGGAGCATGTCCTGCAGGGGCGCGGGGTGGCCGTAGTCCTGTGTTCGATACACGAGGGTGAAGACGGCGGTGCCACCGTCGAGCATCCACTGGAAGAAGCCGGTGCCGCCGGTGTTGACGTGCACGTAGCCGCCGCCAGGGGCGAAGATGACCGCGGTGCCGTTGGCCGTGCCGGCCTTCGGCGCGTTGTAGAGCAGGAACGGATGGTGCGTGTGCGTGTAGGTCGTGCCGCTCACGGTCTCGTCGGAGGTGTCTGCCTTCATCCCCGGCACGCCCTCGGGCCAGAGCGGGATTTGCCGGGGGATGTCGGCCGCCCGGAGCAGCGGGCCGGCGAGCGCAAGGGTCAGCAGGAGGGCAGCGAAACGGCCGGGGGCAGGGTTCATGGGGATCCGGATTGAAACGGGCGGGGCGGGGCGTCGGAGGTTTGTGTCCCCGGCCGAAGTGGTCAAGACGGCATCCGGCGGTGGCCGGCAATTGACAATTGTCCGTGGACGCCGATCTTCCCGGGGCATGCGCCGCCTGCCCTGGCTCCTCGGTTGTCTCGCCCTGTTGGGCTCCCCGCTCGCCGCGCGCATCTGGACCGACACCCAGGGGCGCACGGTCGAGGCCGAGTTTCTCCGGGTGGCGGACGGCAATGTGACCATTCGCCGGACGGACGGCGCGGTTTTCACCCTGAGCCTGGAGCAGCTGTCGATCGCCGATCGCGAATTTGTGGCGCAGAAAGTCGCGCCGGTGGCCGGATCCGCGCTCGCGGCCCCGGCCGATTTCGAGGACCTCAACCGCCTGCTTGGGGTGCCGCTCTTCGCCGGTGACCTGCTTTGGGACGATCCACCGGCCGAAGTCGCCAAGCGCCTGGGGCTTTCGCCGGAGGCCCAGACGGCGTATTACGAAAGTTACCGGGCCTATCCCGCCACGCCCGTCAGTGTGCTCGATACCGCGGCCTACACCCTTTCATTGCAGGCCCTGAACGGGAAGCTGGCGGGGTTTGGAGTCATGTTCACCAACAAAGGTGACTATCCCGCCTTCAAGGAGCGAACCGCGAACTCCCCGTCGCCGACACCGGAGCAAATGCAGGCCTTTGAAAAGGCCCAGGCTGACGACGTGGCCACGCTGACGGGAAAGCTTTCGTCCGTGCTGGGACCGGCGCGCAAGGAATTTCCGATCACCGGTCTCAACGCCGGTCATGAACAGCTGCGCTGGGACTGGCACGGGCACAGCCTGATCCTGGTCCAGGTCCACGATCAGTATGTCTCGCTCAAGATTGTGCCTCCGCAAGACACCGCCGCCGGAGCGCTCAGCTATGAGCAGGTCCGCAAGCTCCTGAAGACCCGGATCACGAAGCGCGCCAACGGCGATGTCATCCTCAACCAGATTCCCATGATCACCCAGGGGCCCAAGGGCTATTGCGTGCCGGCGACGTTTGAACGCTACCTGCGTTACGTCAACATTCCTGCCGACATGTATGAACTCGCCATGGCGGGTGACGCCGGCTTCGGCGGCAGCGCCAGTCCCACGAAACTGGCCGAGGGGGTGAACCGATACGTCAACGGTTTTGGCCGCCACCTGGTCCGCCTGCCGCTGAGCGGCCTGAATGTGGACAGCATCGCCCGTTACGTGGACGAGGGGCGCCCGATCATGTGGTGCCTGACCTCGACGAAGAAGTTCAACGTGGAGTCCAACCAGCTCTCGCAGGTTCGTGCGACCGTGAGCGACTGGGCGGAGTGGAAGAAAACTCTTCTGGCCGCCAGCGCCACCCGGCTCGAAACCGACACCGTTTCCAACCACATGTGCATGATCATCGGCTACAATCGGGCCACCAACGAGCTTGCCTTCACCGACTCTTGGGGGGCGAATTACGCCGAGCGCTGGGTGCCGCTGGTGCATGCCGCGCAGATTTCCCTGGACGAGTATTGGGGCATCGACCTGTGACGGGCGGTTGGCCCGGCGGGCGGGGTCCCGTCGGCACGCCCACGCCTGCGCCGGTTGCCCCCGGCCTAGGTGGAGTAGTCCAGCTCGATCCGTTTGCCGCCGAGCTGGGCGGAGCGGTAGATGCCCTCAATCACGACCAAGTCGCGCCGGCCGAGATCGGCGGGGACGGGCGTCGGAGCGCCCTCGAGGAGGGCGCGGGCGATGCCGTCCATGTGCAGCGCCTGCTGGTTTACGGTCGGAAAGCTCACCGGCCCGCGGCTGGTGGTCATGCGGAGGCCGTTGTAGCCGAAGGCGGAGGGCAGGTCGACCCAACCCTTCGGTCCCTCGGCGTGAAAGCGGTTGAAGTTTTCGTTGTAGCTGGAGGTGCATTTCGCGGTGACGCCGCCGGGAAACTCCATCGTCCACTCGATTCCCTCCTCGACGGTCTTGAAAAACTCGGGGCGCGCCTTGGGCCGCTCCGTGGCGGTGACGGCGATGGGGCTGGCGTTGGCGGCCATGACGGCCCCGTGGATGACGTAGATGCCCACATCCATCAGGGGGCCGCCGCCGGAAAGCTTTTTCTGCATGCGCCATTGTTCGTTGCCCATGTACCAGCTGTCATCGCCGCGCAAAGTGGTGAAGGGGCCGAAGTCGGGATCCTGCGCCAGCCGCACCATCTCCCGGTGATAGGGGTCGAAATGCAGACGGTAGCCCACGGCGAGCGTGCGTTTCACGGACTCGCACGCGCGGATCATCGCGTCGCATTCGGCGACGGTATTGGCCATCGGCTTCTCGGAGATGACATGCTTGCCGGCCATCGCCGCGAGGATGGCATACTCGGCGTGGAGCCCGTTGGGCGTGACGACATAGACGATGTCGATGTCCGGGTTGTCCGCCATGCGGCCCATCGTCTCGGGAGAATAGATGTTCTTTTCCGGGAAACCGGCGGACTGCGCCCAGCGCCGGCCCTTGCCCGCCGGATCGCGGGTGACCACGCCGGCGAGACGGCAGTATTGGGTGAACCGTAGCGCCGGCAGCAGCTGACCGGTGGAATAATTGCCGAGACCGGCGAGGGCGATGCCGAGTTTGCGGGCGGGCGGGGGCTCGGGAGCGGCCGACCGGAGCGAGCGGGGCAGGGCGAGGGCGGCGGTGGCGAGGGCGGTTTGCCGGATGAAATCACGGCGGGTGCAGGTGGCGGTGGCCGGGACATTCATGGGGTGGGGGAATTGAACAGGATCGGAAGGCCAGCGAAGCCAGAAGGAGAAGTCGTCCCTCCAGCCTTTGGTCAGTGCGATGGGGATAAATTGGCGGCCGCGATCTGAGTGTCAATTCACCCCGCCGGAGGTAGCGACGCATTTTGAATTTACGCGGCAGCGGCGATGGTAGCAGCCATGGTCCCGACAGTCCGCCTGAGCCGAACCGGTCCCCGTTGCGTTTCCGCATCCAAGCCACCCCGCCACCTCTCTCTCGGCCGATCGCTCCCACTAACATGTCAACCAATAGTTGACATGTTAGTGGGTGTCAGGGTCCGCCTTGGGCGGGACGTTCGTGCGCCGATATTCCATGGATTCGCTCGGGTGGCGCCCTCACTCCCCGCTTTACGCCCGGCCCGGATTGCCCTTGCTTGTCGCCACGCATGACGCCCGACCGGCCCATTTCCGAATTCTTCGCGCAGAACCGCCCCCTGCGCTCGCTCGAGTTTTTTCCGCCCAAGGACGACGCCGGCGTCGAGGCCCTGCGCGCCACCGCCACCGCGCTCCGGCGGATGAATCCCGACTTCGTCTCCGTCACCTATGGCGCCGGCGGCACCACGCGCGACCGCACCGCGCAGGTCTGCGACTTTCTCAAGAAGGACTTTGGCTTCACCGTCATGCCGCACCTCACCTGCGTCGGGCACACCCGCGCCGAGCTGTCCGAGGTCGCCGACCGCATCCATGCCGGCGGTTTCCGCAACATCATGGCCCTCCGCGGCGATCCGCCGAAGGGCGAGACCAGCTTTACGCCGTATCGCGACGGCCTCCGGTATGCGAGCGACCTCGTGGCGCTGCTCAAGTCGCGCCACCCCGACTTCTGTCTCGGCGTGGGCGGCTATCCGGAGAAGCACCCCGAGGCGCCCTCAGCCGAGGCGGACCTCGCCCACCTGAAACGCAAGGTTGACGCTGGCGCGTCGTTCATCACCACGCAGCTGTTCTTCGACAACGCGGTCTACTTCCGCTTCGTCGACCGGTGCCGCGCCGCCGGCATCACCGTGCCGATCGTGCCCGGCATCATGCCCGTGCTTTCGCTGAAGCAGATCCAGCGTTTCACCGCGATGTGCGGCACGGTCCTGCCGGCCCGGCTCATCACGCGGCTCGAGGTGGCGGCGGAGAACACCGATGTGGTGGAGACGATCGGCATCGATTGGGCGCTCACCCAGATCCGTGACCTCCTCGCCCGCGGTGCGCCGGGCTACCACCTCTACATCCTCAACCGCGCTAAGGGCGCTCTCGCTCTCACCGCGGGTTTGGCGGCTTAGGCTATTCCGAATTGTAGGGGCGCAGACTTGCTGCGCCCTTTCTGAGGCATTCACTCCCCCACCATCAACCCTGCGGGCCGTGGTTCCGCGATCCACTCTCGCTGGGGCGCCCCGTCCGGCTTCAATTGGGTCATGAACCCGAACCGCTCAAGCTTAGGACACAACCAGCCGGGCCAGTTGCCGCCGCACAACAAGCCAGCCCGATAGGGGTTCAGAAAGACATAATGCCCGTAATCTTCCGCGCCCTCTTCCGCACGTAACCGATGCTCATAAAAGTCGCGTTGCCAGACGAGATGTCCAGCTTGGAGCTCCGCGCGAGCCTCCGCTTTATATCGCGCAACGACCCGACCAAGCGACAGCCGGCCGCCGAGGTGAAACAGCCAATGGATGTGATCTGGCATCACAGTAAAGGCGAGAGTTTCCGTGTCGCCAACCGCATCCGCCGCCATCACGGCGTTCCGGATGGCCGAAGCGGTTGTATTTGTCGTGAGACCGGTGTGGCGTTCCATGGTACATAACGTCACAAAGTAACGCGCCCCGGGCAAGGACCAGCGGTTCGCATGCAACGCGCCTGTGCTGCGTGTGAGCATCGTGTGATCGTCACTGAAAGCAGAGGGCGCAGCAAGTCTGCGCCCCTACAAAACCGCCGGCACCCATTCGGTTTTTTACCCGCCGACGAACACCGGACGGAAACCCGCCTCGCTTAGAATCCGCGCGACGGTTTCGCGCTGGTCGCCCTGGATCACGATGGTGCCGTCCTTCACCGTTCCGCCGCAGCCGCAGGTACCGCGCATTTTTTTGGCGAGCGCCTCCTTCTCCGGCAGGCCGATGCCGGTAAAGCCGCTCACCACCGTTACCGTCTTGCCGCCGCGCCCGCCCGTCTCGCGCGTGATGTCCACCCGGCCGCGGTTCTTCGGCGGTGCAGGTGTAACCGGGGTCGCCGACCCGGATCCTTGATTCGCTTTGGCCCCGAGACTTGAAATCGGACCGGGGCCACCGGCCCCGGCTACAGTGGAACCCGGCTTGCCCGCCGGCAACCCCGCCGCACTCAACGCCCCAAACGGGTTCTGCCCGAAGGCCGGGCCGCCATCCATTGGGATCTTCCCGTCCGCCGCCATCGTCAGGCCTTTCCCGCGCGCCCGCCGCAGACTCCGGCCGGAATGTCCGCCCGGCCCTCGAGAAACATCAGCGCCTTGCCATAGCTGCGCCGCGCCAAAAAATGCTCCAACTGCGGGTGCAACTCCGCCCGGACGCGCTCCAAGACCGCGTCCAACCGGACCAGATCATCCATAAGCGTCGCGCTGCCGGGGCGGGTCACCGCCTGAAGCAGTTCCACAAGTTCACTATGAACAGTATTTTCCATTGCGTTATCAGTTTTTATTAAGCGGCGCCGGCGCGGGATTAGCGGAAATGACTCCGCCCGCCGGCCGCCGGGAAAGGCCGGATCGCGCTTGTGAAGAGACGCTGGCGTGAACTACCATGTTGGCAACCATTCACTCTCACCAGCCGCCAAACGCAAGCCGCGCCTGTCCTCCCAGACTGCGGCGGCCCGCCGGCCCCCTTGACCGCCCATGAGCTCCCTCACCCTTCCGACCCACGCCAATGCGGCGGTGATCGAGGCCGCGTATGCCGACTGGCTCGCGAACCCCGACGCCGTGGACCCGACTTGGCGGGCGTTCTTCCAGGGCTTCAGCCTGGGCAACAACGGCGGTTCCCTCCGCGAGGCTGCGGGCGTCAACGTGCTCGACAGCTCCCGGCAGGCCCAGGTGCTTCGGTTGATCAACGCCTACCGCGCCCACGGCCACCTGCAGTCGCACCTCGACCCGCTCGGCAACCCTCCGCCGGCCCACCCGCAGCTCGATCCCGCCCGTTTCGGCCTCGGCGAGGCCGACCTCGACGAATCGTTCAACGTCGGCAACTTCAAGGGCGGCGGCCTGCTGAAGCTGCGCACCCTCATCGACGCCCTGCGCGAGACCTACTGCGGCCACCTCGGCGTCGAATACCTCTACATCCAGGATCCCGCCGCCCGCGACTGGCTGCGGGGCCGCCTCGAGGCGACGCACAGCCAGCCCGCGTTCACCCGCGACGAGAAGGTCCGCATCCTCCGCCGGCTGCACAAGGCCGAGCTCTTTGAACGCTTCCTGCACACGCGCTTCGTCGGCCAGAAACGCTTCTCCCTCGAGGGCGGCGAGACGATGATCGCGGCGCTCGACGCGCTGATCGAACTTTGCCCCGCCGTGGGCGTGGAGGAGATCGTCATGGGCATGGCCCACCGCGGTCGCCTGAGCATGCTCGCGAACATCCTCCGCAAGCCGTTCGAGGTGCTGTTCGAGCAGTTTTCCGAAAACTACCTGCCGGACACCGTCGCGGGCGATGGCGACGTGAAATACCACCTCGGCTACACCGCCACGCTCGCGACCGCGGCCGGGAAGTCGGTCGAGATCCGCCTCGCCGCCAACCCGTCCCACCTCGAGATCGTCAACCCGGTCGTCGAGGGCCAGGCCCGCGCGCGCCAGCGCCTGCGCGGCGACACCGAACGCCGGCGGGTCTGTCCGCTGCTTATCCACGGCGACGCCGCCTTCGCCGGCCAGGGCGTCGTGGCTGAGACGCTCAACTTCTCGCAGCTCCCCGGCTACCGCACCGGGGGCACCGTCCATTTCGTCATCAACAACCAGATCGGCTTCACCACCCTGCCGAGCGACGCCCGTTCCACACGCTACTGCACCGACGTCGCCAAGCTCATCGAGGCGCCCGTCTTCCACGTCAACGGCGACGACCCCGAGGCGGTCTGCCACGTCACGCGCCTCGCGCTCGAATTCCGCAACCAGTTCCAGCGCGACGTGGTGGTCGACATGTATTGCTACCGCCGGCACGGGCACAACGAGAGCGACGAGCCCGCGTTCACCCAGCCCACGCTCTACCGCCAGATCGCCACGCACCCGCTGGTCTCCACGCTCTACACCGCACAGCTGGTGCAGGCGGGCACCGTCACGCCGGCCGACGCCGAGGCGATCAAGGCCGAGTACACTGCCGCGATGGAGGCTTCGTTCGAGAAGGCCCGCGCCGCCGAGGCCGCCCGGATCAAGGCCCACGAGCAGGCCGACCGCTTCCGCGGCTCCACCGCGGTCTTCCAGCCCGGCTACCGCCATTCCACCGTGCCCACCGCCGTGTCCGCCGAGGTCATCGGCCGGGTGGTGCAGGGGCTCACGACGCTCCCCGGCGGCTTCAAGGCGAACCCCAAGATCCAGCGCTTCCTCGACGCGCGCCGCCAGGTCCACGCGACGGGCGGAGCGGTCGACTGGGGCTTTGCGGAGGCGCTCGCCTTCGGCACGCTGCTGGTCGAGGGCACGCCCGTTCGCCTCAGCGGCCAGGACTGCGAACGCGGAACGTTCAGCCACCGCCACGCCGTCCTCTACGACCACGACACGCGCGAGCAATACGTTCCGCTCCTCCATCTCGCGGACACGCAGGCCCGGTTCTGCGTTTACAATTCGCTCCTGTCCGAGGCGGCCGTGCTCGGCTTCGACTACGGCTACTCGCTTGATTATCCGAAGATGCTTTGCCTGTGGGAGGCGCAGTTCGGCGACTTCGCCAACGGTGCGCAGGTCGTCATCGACCAGTTCCTCGCCTCGTCCGAATCCAAATGGCAGCGCATGAGCAGCATGGTGCTGCTTCTCCCGCACGGCTACGAGGGGCAGGGCCCCGAGCATTCGTCGGCCCGGCTCGAACGCTTTCTCCAGCTTTGCGCCGAGGACAACCTCCAGGTGGTCAACCTCACCACGCCGGCCAACTTCTTCCACGCCCTGCGCCGCCAGATGAAGCGGGCGTTTTACAAACCCCTCATCGTGATGGCGCCCAAGTCGCTCCTGCGCCTGCCGGCCGCCGTCTCCCCGCTGGCCGACATCACCTCCGGCACCTTTCACGAGATCATCGACGACCCCCGCGCGCCCGCCGAGGCCGCGCGTGTCATCCTCTGCTCCGGCAAGGTCTACTACGACCTCGCCGCCTACCGGGAGACGCACAAGGTCACCGACACCGCCCTTGTCCGCATCGAGCAGCTCTACCCGCTGCACCGGAACCGCCTCGCCGAACTGGCCGACGTTTACGGCCACGCCGTCCGCCTGGTCTGGTGCCAGGAGGAGCCGCAGAACATGGGCGCATGGAGCTTCATCGCCCCGCAGCTGGAGGAGGTCTTTGGCAACAAGCCGGTCTACGCCGGCCGCGATGCCGCCGCCTCCCCCGCCGTCGGCGCCATCGCCCTGCACAAGCGCGAGCTCGCCACCCTGCTTCAGGACGCCTTCAGTCTCTGATCTCTCCCGCCATGCCTCTCCTTGAAGTCAAAATCCCGCCCATGGGCGAATCCATCACCTCGGGCGTCCTCGCCCGGTGGCACGTCGCCGACGGATCTGTGGTCAAAAAGGACCAGCCGCTCTTCGAGCTGGAGACCGACAAGATCACCTCCGAGGGCACCGCTGAGGTCGCCGGCACCATCACTTTCAAGGTCGCCGCCGGGACCGAGGTCACCATCGGCCAGGTCGTGGCCATGATCGAACCAGAGGTCAGCGGTCAGAAGTCAGCGGTCAGCCCGGCCCCGGCCGCCTCGGCCGCGGCTCCGACTCCGCCTGCTGCCCAAGCCTCTGACCTCCGACCCCTGACCTCTTCCGCCGCTTCCGAATCCCCCGCCGTCCGCCGCCTGGCGGCCGAGACCGGTCTCAACCCCGCCACCATCACCGGCTCCGGCAAGGGTGGCCGCGTGACCAAGGGCGATCTGCTCGCCGCCGCCGAAGCTGGTCGCACCGCCGCGCCCACCGTGGCGGCGCCCGTGGTGCCCGCACCAATCCAAAATCCAATTTCCAAAATCGAAAATCCCGCCGTGGCTCCGGCGCCGACGAAGCAGACGCGCAAGAGGATGTCGCCGCTGCGCCAGAAAATCGCCCAGCGGCTCGTCGCCGCCCAGCACGAGGCCGCGATGCTCACCACATTCAACGAGGTGGACATGTCCGCCGTGATGGCGCTCCGCGCCAAATACCAGGACGACTTTGTAAAGAAGAACGGCCTCAAGCTGGGCTTCATGTCGTTTTTCGCCAAGGCCGTGGTCCACGCGCTTCGCGAGGTGCCCGCCCTCAACGCCCAGCTCGACGGCGACGAGATCGTCCAGAACCACTATTATGACCTCGGCATCGCCGTTTCGACGGAAAAGGGGTTGATGGTGCCGGTCATCCGCGGCTGTGACACCCTCGGCATGGCCGAAATCGAAAAGCAGATCGCCGGGGCGGCCGCCAAGGCCCGCGACGGCAAGATCACGCTCGCCGACCTGGAGGGCGGCGTCTTCACGATCACCAACGGCGGCACGTTCGGCTCCATGCTGTCCACGCCGATCATCAACCCGCCGCAGAGCGCTATCCTCGGCTTGCATGCCATCACCGAACGCCCGGTCGCCCTCAACGGTCAGGTCGTCATCCGTCCCGTGATGTACCTTGCGCTGAGCTACGACCACCGTCTGGTCGACGGCCGCGAGGCCGTCACCTTCCTCGTCAAGGTCAAGCAGGCCATTGAGGATCCCGCCCGACTGGTGCTGGGAATCTGATAAGTAGTAGCGAGGAGTGAGTAGCGGGTAGTGAGCATTCAAGCCACGCAAGCTATCGGCAAAGCAATCCGCGACCGCTTCCGCCTCCGTCCTACTCACTACCCGCTCCTTTCACCCCATGTCCTCCTTCGATCTCATCGTTATTGGTGCCGGCCCCGGCGGCTATGTCTGCGCGTTCCGCGCCGCCCAGCTGGGGCTCCGCGTGGCGCTCGTCGAGAAACGTCCCACTCTCGGCGGCACCTGTCTCAACGTCGGCTGCATTCCGAGCAAGGCCCTCCTGCACTCGACTGAGCAGTTCGCGTTCGCCCAACACCATGCCGCCGCGCACGGCATCAAGCTCGGTGCCGTCGAGCTCGATCTCGCCGTTTTGTTGAAAAAGAAGGACGATGTCGTGGCGAAGCTGGTCGCCGGTGTCGCCCAGCTCGCGAAGGCCCGCAAGATCACCGTCATTCCCGGCACTGCCTCCTTTTGCTCCGCCTCGGAGATCGCGGTCGCCGGGGACGCCGGCTCCGGTTCCGAAACGCGCCTCACCGCCAAGAACATTGTCATCGCCACCGGCTCCGCCCCGGTCGCGCTGCCGTTCCTGAAATTTGACGACACCACCGTCGTCTCCAGCGACCAGGCCATTGCGTTTCCCGCCGTGCCGAAGAAGCTCGTCGTGGTCGGCGGCGGCGCCATCGGCCTGGAGCTCGGCTCCGTCTGGTCCCGGCTCGGCGCCGAGGTCACCGTGGTCGAGTTTCTCCCCAAGCTCATCGCCGCCTACGACGACGATGTCGTCCGCGCCTACACCCGCCTGCTCACGAAGCAGGGCCTGAGGATCGAGGTGAACGCCAAGGTCACCGGCTTTGCCAACGGCATTCTCACCGCCGAGCGCGACGGCAAGACCCTCGCCTTTCCCGCGGACCAGGTGCTGGTCGCCGTCGGCCGCCGCCCGTTCACCGATGGTCTGGCGCTCGAGCAGGCCGGCGTGCAGCTCGACGAGAAGAAGCGGATCAAGGTGGACGACCATCTTCGCACGACCGCCGCCGGAGTCTGGGCTATCGGCGATGTCGTCGCCGGGCCGATGCTGGCGCACAAGGCCGAGGAGGACGGCGTCGCCGTCGCCGAATGGATTGCCGGCCAGGCCGGTCACGTGAACTGGGATCTCGTGCCCGCCATCGTCTACACCGACCCCGAGGTCGCGTCGGTCGGTCTCGGCGAGGATGCCGCCAAGGCCGCCGGCCGGGCGGTCAATGTCGGCCGGTTCAACTTCGCCGCCAACGGCCGGGCCATCGCGGCGGATGCGACGGACGGTTTCGTGAAGATCATCGCCGACGCCAAGACCGACCGGATTCTGGGCGCGCAGATCCTCGGCCGCGGGGCGGGCGAGCTGATCAGCGAGGTGGTCACGCACATGGAATACGGCGGCAGCGCCGAGGATCTAGGCCGCACGATCCACGCGCACCCGACGATGAGCGAGGCCGTGAAGGAAGCCGGTCTGGCCGTCGGCAAGCGCGCGATCCACGCGCTGTAGCCGGGACGAATCGGAGGCCCGGCGGCCCGGCCCGGCCGCCCGCGCCTCACTTGCTGATGTCGCCGAGGAGTTCCTCGAAGGTCGTGTAACCCGCGAGCAGGTGGCCGGCGGCGGAGCAGCGGTCCTTGGGGGACAGGCCGGTGTTTTCGGCGAGGAAGATGATGTAGCTGGCGACATTCTTCGCGTAGTTCAGCCGGCCCTCGTCGCTGATCGCGTAGAACCGCGCCCGCTGCGCATAGCCTGCCGGTGAATGGTCGCCGAGCGCGGCCTTTTCCGCCCGGCCGCCGGCCGCGAGGACGTAGAGGAAATTATATTCGAACCAGAACATGTGCTCGGGGCTGGGCGGCAGCGCGGTCAGGGCGGCACGCACCGTCGCCTCGCTCGCAAACACGTCCGCCGGCCGGCCGCACTTGGTCAGCGCATCGGCGACAAAGACCCGGGCCATCTTCTGCTCCGTGGCGTCGGCGCTGAAGGAACCCTTGAGCGCAAGCTCGAGCGTGAATTGATACCAGTCGCGCCAGAGGGCCTGGTCGGCGGCGTTCTTCGAGGCGAAGAGGGCGCGGCCCATCTCGTAGGTGTAGCGTCCGCTCGTCTTGATCTCGAGCCGGGCGCCGGTCACGGCCCCCATCACCTGGTAGTTTTCGGCGGACTTGCCGGAGCCGGAGTGGAAGCCGATGCTCACGCCGAACTGCTTGCACACCGCCCACTGCTTTTCGATCAGGACGCGCAGCGCGGCGTTGTCGGGATACGGCATGTTCTTCTGGAAGCCGAAAGCCGGGGCGATGTAGTGGATCTTCATCCCGAGCGCATCGCAGAGGGCCAGCATGATGGCGGTGGTCTCGGGCGTGGTGAGGCCGGGCAGCTCGTCGATGGAGAGCTCGCGCAGGTACTCGCGGCCGACGGGCGCGGTGAACAGCTTTTCGCGGATGGCGCGGTACTTGTCGTCGCGGCGCTTCATCTTCTGCAGGGACGGCCAGACGTAGGCGAGCAGCTGGGTGAACTCGGCCTCGTGTAGCGCCAGCCCGGCGGCGGCCACGCGGGCCTTCACCTTGGCGACCAGGGCGGCGTCAACGTGGGCGGCGACCCAGGCGGCGGGATCGGCGGGGGCGGTGGTCTGCGCGAGCTCGGGCGAGAGGTCGAAGGTGATGTAGCTGGCGAAGACGCAGCCGGCGACGAGCTGGTCCTCGCGGCTGTCGAACTTGCCGCCGATCGGCTGGTGGTCGGCGTTGAAGCTCCAGGCGATGCCGCGCCGGTGGAAGCCGGTCTTGAGCTTCGAGAGGATGCAGCCGTGGCTCATGCCCTCGACGCTCTGGCCCTGGTGGCCCTCGGGGACGTTGGTGCCGATGAAGGGGAACGGCACGGTGTCGAGCCGGCCCTCGAGCATCGCGTTCACGTCGTAAACCAGCTCGCGCGGAATCGAGTTCTGGTTGGCCGTCACGCCGAGGCCGAGCGCGCTCATCGCCCATTCAACCGCGGGCCAGTGCAGGGTGGTGAAACGCGCGCCAATGCCCAGCGTGCTCTGCCCGAGCCCCTGGGTGGCGGTGGGGAAGATGGTCGCGCCGCGGTTGGCCGCTTGCACGCGGTTCTTCAGCTTGAGCAGGTTGGCAAAGGTCGCCGGGAAGACCGCCGCGCCGGGGGAGATCGTCACGCCCTCCTCCAGCAGGTCCTTGCCCGCGAAGGTCGGCTGGTGGTCCAGCCGCCAGGCGCAGTCGCCCGTCGCCGCATCCTCGATCAGGATCCACCGGCCGGCCGGGGTCTCAAATCCGCTCCGGGTCCAGGTTGTGAGGGCGTCACCGCGCTTGATCTTTGCGCTGAGCGCGGACCAATCGAGACAGAAATCCGGGCTGATGCAGGGATTGGTGGCGATGCGGAGGTTGTGCTGAAGCAGGAACTGGTTGATCGGGCTCATGGGAGGAAAAACTCAACACCGGTTGGCCCGCCGGGGCGAGGCGAAATTGTGTGCCGATATTGTTCCGGGTCAGCCGTCCCGCCGCGCATCTTTGGCATCGCCAGCGGCCGGCCCGGGCTCCGAAATGGCCGGCAATTCGTGAAAACACTACTCCTCTGGGACATTGACGGCACCCTGATCGACTCCGGCGGGGCCGGGATGCACGCCCTCCGCATCGCGCTCGGCCGCGTCTTCGGCATCGAGGGTTCGTTCGACGACATCGACTTTGCCGGCCGGACCGACCGCTGGATTATGCGGCGGATCTTTGAAAAATACGCCGTGCCCGCCAGTCCGGAAAACTTTACCCGCTATTTTGCCGGCTACACCGCGGAGCTGCCGCGGCAGCTGGCCAACCCGCATGCTGTGGTGCTGCCCGGCGTGCGCACCCTGCTGGAGACCGCCGCCGCCCATCCCGGTGTCGCCCAGGGCCTGCTCACGGGCAACGTCCGCCACGGCGCCGAGATCAAGCTCGGGTTCCACGGCCTGTGGACCTTCTTTCCCTTCGGCGCGTTTGCCGACGACAGCGAGCTGCGCAACGACCTGGGGCCGCACGCCGTGCGCCGCGCCCGGGAACATGCGGGGGTGGAGTTTGCGCCGGACCGCGTCTGGGTCATCGGGGACACGCCCCACGACATCGCCTGCGGCAAGGTCATCGGCGCCCGCACCCTCGCGGTGGCCACCGGCAACCATCCGGTCGCCGAGCTGGCGGCCCATGCGCCCGACGCGGTCTTCGCCGATCTTGGAGACGCCGCAGCCTTCTGGACGGCGATTGGTGCGTAACCCTGCTCAGGCTCGGTCTGACTTCGCCCACGGTCTGCCGTAACGGCGAGCGCCAAACGAGCCGAACCATTCACGGCTCACCAGGCGCATACTGCGACAAAACGGAAGCAACAGCTCACCGCGCGGTCCCAGTGCCTGAGGCCTTGTTTTGATCTTCCCGCACCCGAAGGCTCGACGCGAGGTCGAGCCCTACACCGGAAAAACCACCAAGCGGCCGCACTCCAGCGCCACCGGTATCCGCCTCATTTTTTCACGTCGATCGCATTCACCAGGCCGTTCACGAAACTCACCCGCGCATATTCGCTGTAGCGATAATTCTCAAAGGCCGGTCCGCCGCCCACGCCGGTCCCGCCGCCGGTTTCCAACCCCACCGTCAGACCGGTGCCGGTATCCGGCCCGAGCTCGCGATAAACCCACACTTCGCCCGGTCCCGCGGCACTGGTGCGGGTGAATTTCCGCGCCGGCTCGCCCAGCGCGACGCGCACCTGTTCCGGCGTGAACCCCACGCTGATCTTGCCGGCCCGCACCCGCGCCTGCACCTCCGCCGGCCACGCGTCAAACGCCGCTTGGTTTTGCGCGATCCGGGCGCCCGGCGATGTACACCCCGCCACCGCGATCAAAAACAGCGGGAGGAGCAAGCGGCGGGGAAAATGGATTTTCATGGTGCGAATAGTGTTTGCCGCCCCAACCTGCGCCAAATACCAACAACCGCAAATCACCGCCTCCCTTCACCGCGCCGGAAGTTTGGTCCCGCGGCGAATGTCCGAAAGATGAATCCATCCAAATTTCAAATTCCGAAATCCAAAATCTCCCGTCCATGACTCTTTTCACCATCGCCATCGGTTCCGATCACGCCGGCTTCGCCTACAAGGAGGCCATCAAGGCCGCGCTCCTCGCGGCCGGCCACACCGTCCGCGACTTCGGCACGCACTCCGACGCCCCCTGCGACTACCCCGACTTCATCCGCCCGGTGGCCGAGGCTGTGGCGCGCGGCGAGTATCAGCGCGGCATCGTGCTGGGCGGCTCGGGCAACGGTGAGGCCATCGTGGCCAACAAGGTGAAGGGCGTCCGCTGCGGGCTTTGCTGGAACGAGCAGGTCGCGGTCTGGAACCGCTCGCACAACGACGGCAACGTCCTCTCCCTCGGCCAGCGCACCATCACCGAGGCCGAGGCGCTCACCATCGTCAAAGTCTGGCTCGCCACCGAATTCGAGGGTGGCCGCCACCTCGCCCGGGTAAAAAAGATCGAGGGCTGAATTCCTTGGGCGCGCCGACGCTCTGCCTGCCCATCTCAGAACCGGGACATCCAATTGAACCGCGAATGAACGCAAAGGGACGCGAATTTCGGAGCGGTAACTCAGCATTTTTGGAGTTGAAAGACTGGGCCAATATTTTGTCCGGCCACCTTAGTCTTTGCGGTTTGCTCCCCATTCGCGTTCCTTCGCGTCCATTCGCGGTTCTCCCCTGCTGATTCCGGCCTGGACCGCCGCCGTGTTTTGACGCCGGTCCATTTCTGGCTTCCCTCTGCCTGCCGCCTCGGCCCTCCGCAATCCGCATTCCAAAATCCGCATTTCCCCATGCACCTTCCCGGACTCCACCACATCACCGCCATCGCCGGCGATCCACGGCGCAACCTGGATTTCTACACCCGGGTGCTCGGGCTGCGCTTCGTCAAGAAATCCGTCAACCAGGACGACCCCGAGACCTATCATCTCTACTATGGCGACTACGCCGGCTCGCCGGGGACCATCCTGACGTTCTTCCCCTGGGCCGGCATCCGTCGCGGGCGACCCGGTACCGGCCAGGCCTACGCCACCGCCTTCTCCGTCCCGGCCGCGGCGCTCCCGTTCTGGCAACAACGCCTCGCCGACCTCAAGGTCCCCACGGCTCCGGTCGAATCGCGTTTCGCCGACCAGGTGCTGCCCCTCTTCGATCCGGACGGCCTCCGTCTCGAGCTCGTCGCCACGGCCGAGGCCGACCCGCGCCCGCCCGCGCCGGCAGCCGACGTTCCCGCTGCCGTCGCCATCCGCGGCTTTCACAGCACGACGCTCGCTGTGGCCCATTCGGCCGCGACCGCCGCCCTGCTGACGGGGCCGATGGGCGGCCAGTCCCTCGCGCAGGCCGGCCACCGCCAGCGCTTCACGACCGCGACCGGCGGTCCGGGCACCTACGTTGACCTGTTGACCGACCCCAATCTGCCCAATGGCCTGAGCGGGGCCGGCACGGTGCATCATGTCGCATTCCGTGTGGCCGACGATGCCGGCTACCACGCCGCCCACGCGGAGCTCACCGCGCTTGGCCTCGGGGTGAGCCCCGAGATCGACCGCGCCTATTTCAAGTCCATCTACTACCGCGAGCCGAGTGGAGTCCTCTTTGAAATCGCCACCGACCAGCCCGGCTTTGCGATCGACGAGCCGGTCGAATCGCTCGGTGCCCGGCTTTCGCTGCCTCCGCGGCTTGAGCCCGACCGCGCCGCCATCGAGGCCGCGCTGCCTCCGCTCGCCTAATCTTTCTCGTTCGTCTTTATCTTAATCTTTCGTCAGTCCGCTCAACTTTCCTCTCCCTCTCCAAGCCGGAGAAAGAGGAAAGATAGAGATTCAGAGATAGATTCGCATTCAATCTACCCAGCCATGCCCGCCTACGTTCACCATTTCGATTCCGGTCCCAATCTCGCCGCACCGCCGCTGCTCCTGCTCCACGGCACGGGGGGCAACGAGCGCTCGCTGCTGCCGCTCGGCCGCGGCCTGTCGCCCGGCTCGGCGCTGCTCAGCCCGCGCGGCCAGGTCGATGAGAACAGCGCGCTCCGCTTCTTCCGCCGCCATGCCGAGGGCATACTCGACCTTGAGGACCTCGCCGCCCGCGCGCGGGAGATGGCCGACTTCGTCGCCACCGCCGCCACTCGCTACCATTTCGACCCTGCCCGCCTGGTCGCCGTCGGCTTTTCCAACGGGGCCAACCTTGCCGCTGCCATGCTGCTGCTCCGCCCGGAGTCGCTCGCCGCCGCCGTGCTGCTGCGCCCGATGATGGGCCTCGATCCGTCGCCCGCGCCCGATCTTGCCGGCAAGCGGGTGCTCATCCTCTCCGGCGCGCTCGATCCGATTGTGCCGCCGGCCGACCCGGCGCGGCTGGAGGCGGTCTTCCGCGCCGCTGGCGCCGAGGTCGAACGGCACAGCTTCAACACCGGACACGGCTTCACCCAGGCCGACATTGCCGCGGCCCAACGCTTTCTCCGCCCGGCGGTTTACAATTGAAGATTCGACTTCGGGCCGGGCCCGCGTTAAGCCGAAGACGATGAGCATGACGTATCGCCACCTCGGTTCCTCGGGTCTCAAAATCTCGGCGCTGTCCTTTGGCGCGTGGGTCACTTTCGGCAAGCAGGTGGGCGATCCCGTCGCGGAAAAGCTCCTCCACACCGCCTACGACGCCGGGGTGAACTTTTTCGACAACGCCGAGGCCTACGCCGACGGCCAGGCCGAGACCGTCATGGGCGCCATCCTCAAGGCGTCTGGCTGGCGCCGCAGCAGCTACCTCGTTTCGAGCAAAGCCTTCTTCGGCTACGAGGACGAGAAGCCCAACCAGACCGGCCTCTCGCGCAAGCACCTGGTCGAGGCCTGCCATGCCGCGCTCCGCCGCCTCCAGGTGGACTACCTCGACCTTTACTACTGCCACCGGCCCGATCCCGAGACGCCGGTCGAGGAGACCTGCAACGCGATGAGCGACCTCGTCACGCAGGGCAAGGTGCTCTATTGGGGCACGAGCGAGTGGAGCGCCGCCCAGATCAAGGCCGCCTTCAACGTCTGCGACCACCTCGGCCTGCACCACCCCGTCGTGGAACAACCGCAGTACAACCTATTCCACCGCACCCGGGTTGAGCGGGAGTACGGCCCGCTCTATCTGGGCCGGCGGATGGGCACCACCACTTGGTCGCCCCTCGCCAGCGGCCTGCTCACCGGCAAATACAACGCCGGCGTCCCCGCCGGCTCGCGTCTTGCGACCCCTGGCATGGAGTGGCTGCAGGAACTGATCCTCAAACAGCCCGGCATCGAGCGGAAGATCGCCGCCGTGCCCGCGCTCGCCGCCATCGCCGCCGAGCTCGGCACCTCGCTGCCGCGCCTCGCCATTGCCTGGTGCCTGAAGAATCCTCACGTCAGCTCGGTCATCCTCGGCGCCTCCCGGCCCGAGCAGCTCACGGAGAATTTCGGCGCCCTCGATCTCCTGCCGCACCTCACTTCCGAGGTCATGGGCAGGATCGACCGCATCTCCCTCCTCGTCGCCGAGTGACCGCGGGTCGGCCCGCCCGGTGACTTCAGTCTTTTTTCCATGAAGCTCACCTACCACGGCCACTCCTGCTTTTTCGTCGAGACGGCTTCGGCCCGTCTCATCATTGACCCGTTTCTCACCGGCAACCCCAACGCCTCAATCGCGGCCGCCGACGTCCACTGCGAGTATGTACTCATCTCCCACGGGCACGAGGATCACATCGGCGACGCCCTCGCCATCGCCCGGGCCAACGGCGCGACCATCGTTGCCAACTACGAGGTGGCCGAGTACCTCGGCGCGCAGGGGGCGAAGTTCCACGCCATGAACCCCGGCGGCGCGTGGACGTTTCCCTTCGGTCGGGTGAAGCTCACGCTCGCCCACCACTCCGCGAGCGTGAACGCCGGCCTCAACCCCGTCTACCTCGGCGCCCCCTGCGGAATCATTGTCGAGGCCGATGGCCGACGGCTCTACCACGCCGGCGACACCGCGCTCTTCCTCGACATGCAGCTGATCGCCCGCGGCGGGCTCGACGCCGCCCTGCTGCCCATCGGCGACAACTTCACGATGGGTCTGGCCGACGCCTTGGACGCCCTCGACTTCCTGAAGCCGAAGGTGGCGGTGCCGATGCACTACAACACCTGGCCACCGATCGCCCAGGACCCCGCCGCGTTCGCCCGCGCCGCCGCCGCGCGCGGCCATGCGGTCAATCCCCTCCGGCCGGGAGAGTCGCTCACCGTCTGATCCGCCCGCGCGGACCCGGGCCGGCCTTCCGGGCGGAGTCAGGTCTTTTTCAATAGACATTCCGCTCCCGGACGGCACTCTGAAGGGGCTCCCCATGGATGCTCTGCGCCGGAAGACCTTTCTCATCATCGCCCTTGCGCTGGCCCTCGTGGCAGCGCTCGCCATTGTCATCCTTGACGATGAGATCCGCGAAAAACTGGGATTCGCCTACTACATCCTCTCTCTCTCGATCATCGGCTGCGTCCTGCTGCTGCTGGCCGGATACGTCTGGGACCGCGCCCTGATCCAGCAGTTGCGGCATCTCCGGGTGACCAACCGGACCGCCCAGGCGGTGTCCGCGCCCGAACTGGCGACCGAGGCGGAAGAGGCCGACCACGACGAGTTCATCGGGCTGGCCCGGCAGTTTGAGCGCATGGCGCGCTCGTTGCAGAAGGTCGAGGCCAGCTACCGCGGCATCGTCGAGAACCAGGTCGACCTGATCTGCCGCTACCGCGCCGACGGCCGGCTCACTTTTGTCAACAACGCCTATGCCGCCCATCTCGGCCGCAAGCGCTCCGAGCTGCTCGGGCAGCCGGCGGTGCTCGTCGCTGCCGGGCTCCTGCCCGCCGGCGGTCCGTTGCCTGAAAACGCCGCCTTCGAGCACACGCTACCGGATGCCGCCCACCGGGTGGTCGTCCTCGCCTGGACGCACCGCGCGGTGAAGGACGAGCAGGGCACCGTGCTCGAATACCAGGCCGTCGGCCACGACATCACGGCGCGCAATGCCGCCGAGCAGCTGCTGCGCGACGCGAAGAACTCGGCCGAGGCGGCCGACCGCGCCAAGAGCGAGTTCCTCGCCAACATGAGCCACGAGCTGCGCACGCCGCTCAACGCCATCCTCGGGCTCAGCGAGGCGCTGCTTGAGCAGGTCAGCGGGACCCTCACCCCGCGGCAGGTCAAGTCCATCACCACCATCTCGGCCAGCGGCCAGCATCTGCTCGCGCTGATCAACGATACCCTCGACCTCTCCAAGATCGAGGCCGGCCGGATGGAGCTGAGCGTCGAGCCGCTGGGCGTGCAGGAATTTTGTGAAAGCTGCCTCGCGTTTGTGCGGACGCAGGCGATGCTGAAGAGCATCGGCATCGCGTTTGAGCACGACGGAGCGGTGGCGAAGTTCGTGGCCGACCCGAAACGGTTCAAGCAGGTGCTGGTGAACCTGCTGACCAACGCGGTGAAATTTACGCCCAACGGCGGCCGGATCGGACTGCGGGTGGACGCCCCCGCCGGAGCGGAGACCGTGCGTTTCACGGTGTGGGACACGGGCATCGGGATCGCCCCGTCCGATGCGCCGAAGCTGTTCCAGTCCTTCACGCAGATCGATTCGGGCCTGACCCGCTCCCAGGAGGGTACGGGCCTCGGGCTGGCGCTGGTGGCGAAGCTGGTGGAGCTGCACACCGGCAGCATCACCCTCGAGAGCGAACCGGGCCAGGGCAGCCGCTTCATTGTCACGCTGCCCCTGGCGCCGGAAGCCCCTCCGGCGGCGGAACGGCCCGCCCGGGTTGCACCTGTCACGCTGCCCGCCCCGTCGCGTCGCTTCCGCCGCGCGCTCGTCATGGTGGAGGATCCCACAACCGGCGAGCAACTCGACCGGTACCTGAACGAGCTGAACCTCACCCACGTCCTCCACCCCCACGGGGGCGAGGCCGTGGAGGTCGTCCTGCGCGAGCGGCCCGATGTCATCCTGCTCGACATCCTGCTGCCGAAGGAGAGCGGCTGGGTGGTGCTGGCCAAGCTCAAGGAGCATCCCGGCACGCGGGACATTCCGGTCGCGGTGATCTCGGTCGTGGACGAGCCGCAGAAATGCCGCGCCTTCGGGGCGGTGGCGCATTTCACCAAGCCGATCACGCGCGCCCAGCTCGCGGACTTTCTGCAGCGGACCCCGGCCGAGGTGGCCGCCCCCGTGGTGGCCGGTCCCGCCCCCGCGCCCGCCACCGGCCCGGTCATCCTGCTGGCCGAGGACAACGAGGCGAACATTGAGACGGTCGGCGGCTACCTTGCCGACAGCGGCTATGTCATGCACTTTGCGCGGAACGGCCTCATGGCCGTGAAACTCGCCCTGGAGAATCCGCCGGCGATCATTCTCATGGACATTCAAATGCCCGTGATGGACGGCCTGACGGCGATCCGGGAAATCCGCGCCCAGCCCGCGCTGCAAACCGTCCCGATCATCGCCCTCACCGCCCTCGCCATGCCGGGCGACCGCGACCGCTGCCTTGCCGCGGGCGCCTCCGACTACATGAGCAAACCGGTCAGCGTCCGGGCGCTCGCCGCGCTGATCAAGCGACTCCTCTCCGCATGAACCAGCCCGCCACCATCCTCATTGTCGACGACCTCGCCGCCAACCGCCTCACCCTCGTTGAACTGCTGGCCGCCGACGGTTTCAACCTCGTTGAGGCCGGCGACGGCGCCCAGGCGCTCGAAATGGCGGCCGAGAATCCGCCGGACCTGGTGATGCTCGACGTGATGATGCCGGGAATGGACGGCTACGAGGTCTGCCGGCGGCTGCGCGCCGACGCGCGCCTGGCCGAGATTCCCGTGCTGCTCGTCACCGCGCTCGACGACCAGGCGTCCCGGCTCACCGGCATCGAGGCCGGGGCGGACGACTTCATCACCAAGCCGTTCAACCGCGCCGAACTGCGCGCGCGGGTGCGCACCATCACGCGCCTCAACCGTTTCCGCCGCCTGACCGAGACCCAGCGGCAGCTGCTGCATTCCCAGCGGCTGGAGAATGTCGGCATGCTCGCGGCCGGCATCGCCCATGACATCAACAACGCCCTGCTGCCGATTATCCTTTCCGGACCGATCATGCGGAACTACGTCACTGATCCCGCCGGCCAGCGGCTGCTCGGGATCGTGGAGCGCTGCGCCGAAAGCGGCAGCGGCCTCGTCCGCCAGCTGCTTTCCTTCGCCCGCGGCACCGGCGACAAGCGCAAGCTTCTCCAGGCCCGCCATATTCTGAAGGAGCTGGACGAACTCGTGCAGTCCACTTTTCCCAAGTCGATCCGCGTCCGGGCCGTCCTGCCCGCCGAGCTCTGGCCGATCATGGCGAACCCGACGCTCATCCACCAGGTGTTCCTCAATCTTTGCGTCAACGCGCGGGATGCGATGCCCCAGGGCGGCGACCTCACGATTACCGCAGAAAACCGTACCCTCGACGCCGACGCCCGCCCCGGGGCCTACCTCACCGTGGAGGTGCGGGATACCGGGTCGGGCATCCCACCCGAAATGCTGGCGCAGATCTGGGAGCCATTTTTCAGCACCAAGGGCAAGGGCACCGGGCTCGGCCTGTCGACGGTGCGTGGGATTGTGAACCAACATGCCGGCGCCGTGACCGTGCAGACGCAGGTGGGCCGCGGCACCGCCTTTACCGTCTACCTCCCGGCCGCCGATGGCGTGGGCGGGGTTGCCCGCCCGCCTGCCGTCCCGTTTGCCCGGGGAAACGGGGAACTGATCCTCGTCGCGGACGACGAGGAGCCGGTGCGCGTGGTGGTCGCGCAGATCCTCACCACCTACGGTTACAAGGTCATCACCGCCTGCGACGGCGCCGACGCGATCGTGCAGTTTGCCACCCGGGCCGGCGAGGTCCGGATGGTTCTGACGGAAATGATGATGCCGGTGCTTGGCGGGTCGGCGCTGGCCACAGCCTTGCGCCGGCTGAATCCCAGTCTGCCCATCATTGCGATGAGCGGGGCCCCCAGCCACGCGGATTCGCCCCACAAGGAATTTACCCAGGCGTTTCTCGCCAAGCCCTTTCAGGCCGAGTCTCTCCTGCTGATGGTGCGTCGCACGCTCGACGAGGCCGGCGCGGCCGCCGCCGCCCCGGCGCCGGCGCCGGATCCCGCACCGGTGGCAGGCTGAAGCACCAGCCGGATCGGCTGCGATGCGGCCGCTCCATGGCCACGAGGTCGCGATGGGAGCTCCCAATCCGTCGGGTGAAAAGAGGCGTATTTGCAGCAGTTAGTTCATCCATCCCTTCACCAGCAGCCGGGAAAACGGGACAAAACCTGTCCAGCGATGTCCAAACCGCTGACCGCAAGATAAAGGCAAAAGTTGGCATTCCCCGAGGAGAAAAGGGCAACTTGTCCAGCTCCGTCCCCATCTGGGACAGTTCGCAAATGGTGCCCGAGGGGGGACTCGAA
>CAIQQB010000038.1 GCA_903873805.1 uncultured Opitutia bacterium
CGGAGTTCGGTTCGGGGGGTGCAGGAAGAACGGAAGAGGGCAGGGCCTATAATCCCACCCGCGACGGCGCTCCGAGTCCGGCAGGCCTAAGCCCGCCGGACTCGCGCACAACCGCACGACCGATGGCAGACGGACTATACCAAAAGCCACCGCAGGCCAGCCGATGGGAACAAAAAGAGCCGACAGGGGGACTCCTGCCGGCTCGCAAAATCCTGTCCGAGGGGCTTTACGCCGCCGCCTCGACCGGGGTCGTCGGGGCGTCCAAGGACGGCGTCACCGCCGGCGCCGGGACGTTCTCGATGATGTTGCGGTCCTCGCTATTGAGCACCTTGTGATAGAGATCGGTCGCAATATTTGCGGCGATCGCGGGGTGTTCGCGCAGGAACGCGGAAGCCGCCTCAAGGCCTTGCGCGAGGTTGCTACCCGCGTAGGCCAACCAGGCGCCCTTTTTCTCCACCACGCCCGCATCCACCGCGGTGGTCAGCAGGTTCTCCTGCTTATCCAGTCCGCGGTTGTAGTAGATGCGAAAGAAGGCCTCGGTGAACGGGGGCGCCACCTTGTTCTTCACAATCTTCACCTTGACATCGTTGCCGATGACCTCGCCGTCATCCTTGGTGCCGATCCGGATCTGATCCTTGCGGCGGACGTCGATGCGCACGCTGGCGGCAAACTTCAAGGCCCGGCCGCCGGGCTGGGTTTCGGGGCTGCCGAACATGACGCCGATTTTCTCGCGGATTTGGTTGGTGAAGACGATCAGGACATCGTGCTCCTCGGCGAGCGCGGCCAGGATGCGCATGGCCTTGGACATGAGGCGGGCCTGCACACCGACCGACTGGTCGGTCATGTCCCCTTCGATTTCCGCCTTCGGCACCAGCGCCGCCACGGAATCGAGCACCACGATGTCAAAAGCGTCGGACATGACCGCATCCTTGGCGAGCTGCAGCGCATCCTCGCCGCACATCGGCTGCGAGAAGAAGAGGTGGTTTTGGTCCACGCCGTTCAAGACGGCCCACTTCATGTCGAGCGCGTGCTCGACGTCGATGAAGTAGGCATTCTTGCGTTTGCCGCCCGCCTGGACGCCCGCGATGACATTGAGACACAGCGTGGTCTTGCCGGACGATTCCGGTCCGTAGATTTCAACGATGCGACCGGACGGCAGCCCGCCGATACCAAGGGCGAGGTCAAGACCAGCGACGCCGGTCCGCATGGGCGGAACCGCAACGTAGTCGTGGGAACCGAGGACGGCGCCGGCGCCGAAGGTCTTCGTCGCCCCCGCGCGAAAGGCGTCGAGCCGCGTGGCGGTCGTCGGCTGGGCGGGCTTGGCGGCGGTGGCCGTGTTAGGAGTAACTTTCTTAGGTGTGCTCATAGGATAGGTTATTTATGGTTGAGGAAATTGCTGTCTAGGAGAGCTGCACGGCCTGACCGAGGGCCGATGAATAAAGCGTGAGGTCGATGGCGGCCGTGGCCCCAACGAGGAGGCGAAGGGCCTGCTCGTAGGTGCTCATCTGCCCGCGGTAACTGGTCACGAGGGCGCGGGGGGTGGGGTTGGCGTTGGTCTTGTAGTCAACCACCACCCACCGGGAGCCAGACTCCCCGCGGAACTCCGCCAGCAGGTCAATGACCCCGTCCACGCAGTTGTCGCGATCGAGGGGGACGAAGATCGGGAACTCGGGATGCAGGGTCCATCCGGGGCGACGGAACTCCACCAGCCACTTCGAACCCAAGAGCAGCTTGGTCTCCAGTTCGCCACGACGGGGAGCGGGGCAGGCGGCGAGTCCTGCCGTCACGTAGGCGAGCTGGCTGGTCTCGTCCGCGGCAAAGGGGAACCGCTCCATCAGACCGTGAAACCACACGCCATAGCTCACGGCATCATCCCTCGTCTCCGAGGCCTGCACAAACGCGACCTCGCCGGTGAGGGTCTGCTCCGGGTCTTCCATGCGCTGCCGAGAGTCTTGGCGGCGCTGGGCGGCCCGCCGCGTCAGTTTCGACGCGAGACTGTGAGGCAGGTGACGGCGAGGGAACTGGCTGGCACTCGCCTGAGCAGCCACCCAGTCCACCGTCAACTCTGTCGGGGCCACAGAGAGCGCCCCACCCGCGACGATTCCAGCCGCCTCCGGGGCCCATGCCGCCGCCGGCACATCCGCCGGGAGGGCGCGGTAGAGCGGGGTCTCGAGGCGCAGGGCGGTGGCGAGCGAAAAATCAGCGGCGGGGGCACCATCGACGGTGCCGTCGACCAAGATCAGTGCCCGCTTGGCCCGGGTCATCGTGACATAGGCGATCCGCTCCAGCTCATTCATGCCCTCGCGTTCGATGGCGGCCGTCGCCGCCGGGGGGATGTCGGCCTTGCTGTAGGCGACAATGCCGCCCGCCACGCGCGGCAGCACACAGGGGTAGCTCGGGGGCCGGTCGCGAATTTCACGGTCGAGGGACGGCACGATCACCGTGTCCCATTGCAGCCCCTTCGACATCAGGTTGGTGATGAGCACCACCTTGTCGGGATGAGAGGTGGCGGGTCGGGCCGTCTCGAAAAAGCCCCGCTTGGCCGCGCGGGCAAATTCCGAGAAGGTGCCGCCCGAGGCCTGCACCGTGCCCGCCATCAACAGGATCGTGTCGAGCGTGCGTTCAGCCCCATGCGAAAGGTCGCCCGGCAGGCTTTGCACGCGGGCGAGCAGAGCCGTCTCGCGCAGCAGCGTCTCCAAGCCCTGCCGCACGGGCAGCGTCCAGACGCGACTGCGCAGTTCGTGGAGCTGTGCCAGCACCGTAAATACTGGCCCGGTGCCCTGGGGCGCATCGAGCAGGTTCAGGCGCTCGCCGTTCGCCCGACCCTCGGTCGCCACGTAACGGGCAAGGTCGTCGTCCCGCAGGCCAAACACCTCGCGGAGCACGCCGGCGACCTCGAAGGAATTGCGGGGCTCAGCCATGCACACGGCGAGGGCCGTCGCCCAAGCATAGGTGACATTGTCGCCGACGACGCCATAGGGGGAGACGATCTGCGCCTCAATCTTCTGCTCCCGCAGCGCCGCGACGAAAGCCCGCATCCACTTTTTGCGGGGCAGCAAAATCGCCACATCTCCCCAACGGCGCGCCCCAAGGCGGGACGGGCCGCGCTCGGCCATCCACGCCGCGATGAAACGAGCCTCTTCGCCGCTGGCGATCGCACGCGCCTTGGCTTCGCGCACTGTTTTTTCCGCCGCTTTGGTGGCGGCCTGGGCCGCTTTCGCCGCGGCCTTGGCTTCTTTGGACGCCCCCTCCTCGAGCGGAGCCAGGCTGGCCGGCACGTCGACGCCGCGCAACTCCGCGCGGTGAAAGGGCAGACGAACGACCGCGCCCACGCCGGCGGCCGGTCGGGCCTGCATCGGGATGAAAGGCACCTGCCCGTTCTCCGAATCAAGAATCTGCGGGAACGCCGAGTTGCAGAAATCGACGATCGCATGGTCGCAGCGAAAGGTGACGGCGAACGTCAGGGCCTCGGCGCTGCGCGTTGCAATGAGTTTCGCGTGCGCCGCCCGATACACCGCGAGGTCCGCGCGGTCGGAGTAGATCGACTGCTGAAAATCGCCCACCATGGAGAAACGCCCCGGGGCCGGCGGCTGAGCGGTCGAGGTATCCGCCAGAAAACGACCCACCGCCTCCACGGGGCGCGTCGCCTCCACGAGCAGTTCAAACTGCACCGGGTCGGTATCCTGTGCCTCGTCGAGAATGACGCTGTAGTTGCGGCGGCGGATTTCCTCGGCGGCTTCGGGATGGGTGAAGAGTTTGGCGGCGAGCGCGATTTGATCCGCAAAAGTCAGACGACCGCGGCTCACGCGGAACGAGCGATACTCCTCGGCGAGCTGGGCCACCGCCTGAGCGCCCGCCCGCGACAACCAGGCTCGCACCGGCATGACTGCCTCGCCGGCGGCCGCGATGAACTCGGCGCCCCCGCGGGTAAATTCCGGGACCGGCAGAAACTCTTTCGCAGGGCTCGCCCGCCCCACCGCCGCGATGAACGAACGCAACTCTTCTTTCGCCCCCTCGAGGCTGGCCATGTGCGCGGCGTTCTTTGTCTTGCACTCCGTCCCGAGCGCCACCTGCGCCCGCGCCACCAGCAACTCCAGCGAAGGATAACTCCCCGGCACCTCAACCGTCGCCCCGGGTTCGGCGATCCGAACGAGGTCGAGCAGGGTGCCGTAACCGAGATGTTGTAACAGGCGATCGAGGTCCGCCGCCGGCATGCCACCCGGACGACCGGCCGTCACCTTCAAGAACTCCCGCCACAGTGCGGCGTCATCCCCCTCAGCCACGGCGGCAAAGTTAGCGGGCAGGCCCAGATAGCGGCCAAAGTCCTTGAGCAGTTGGACGCCAAAGGAATGGATCGTGCCAAAATAGGTATCGGAGAAGGCGCGCAGAACCGACGGGGCCACGCCCGCCCGCATAATCTCCTCGCGCGCCCGCTGCCGCATTTCTTCCGCCGCCTTCCTCGTGTAGGTGGCGACAACCAAACGGGGGAGCAGCGTCTCCGCGTGGCGCGAAAGCCCGATGGCCGTCACCCGCCGCGAAATACCCTGCGTCTTGCCTGAGCCAGCCGCCGCATTCACCATGAAGTTCCTGTCGATCTCGTTCGCAAAGCGCTCGCGCGCCTCGGCGTCGGGAATGGCAGGAAGGGTTTGGGCGATCATGGTAATAGCTGCGGACGACATTAGCGCGGCGACGGCGCGATGCCGTGGGTGAGTTGCCACTTGGCGGCGAGGACGGGTTCTTCCACCGGCAGCACGGCGAGCGGCATCGGCGAGCGGGCGCCGTGCTCCTCCTCCGGCCGCACCAGCTCCCACATGCCATAATTACCGGTGGCCTGCATCCGGGAGAGAGTGCCCCAAAGGTTCTCCACGGTGGCCGCGTCGGCCGCCGAAATTTGCACCTTCAACTCGCCATCGGGTTTCAGGATGCAGAGCCCTGCCTCACTGGCCCCGAGCGAGGCAAAACCCCGCGCATAGACGGCCAACTGGACGCCCTTGCGTTTCTCCACGAGGGAGCGCGGGGTCAAGGCGTCCTGGCTCGTGCCGATCTTGTAGTCGACCACGAGCACCGTCGCCCCAGCCGGAAACACCAATCGCCCGTCATCGAGCATCGGAGCATGGGTCGAGAGAACAAGATCGGCGCGGCCATGGACGCGCAAGCCGCTGCCGGTCGCGGTCGGGAGGTCCATCCGCTTCAGGTCAACCTCGGTCGCTAGCCACGCATAGCCCGCGCGGGTGCTTCCGACCGACCGACCGAGGTCGAGGGCGGCCTGCCGCGCCTCTTCCCACGCGCCGAGCCACCAGTCGGGAACGTTAAGCCCGAGGCTCTGCTGACGAAGCTCAAACTTCTCCCGGAATATCCGGGCCTTGGTTTCGACGGTCGCGAGGATAGTCTTCTCAGTGGGGAAGGGGACGAAGCTGCCGCCAGGCGCACCCATGCCGGCGAGCCAATCATGAGCCCAAGTGCCAACCGCCTTGTTCCACGGTGCTTCTTCGTCGCGCTGGTCGCGCGGGTTCACCCCGAGAAAGGTTTTCAGGAAGACATTGGCCGGGGTGTGGAGCAGGCGCTCGGCGGTCGTGGCCGTGAAGCTCGGCGTGAACGGAGCGGGACCATCAAACCCGAAATCAAAGGGGCCAAAGGGCGTCGTCGGATCGCGGCGGCGGTCAAAGGCCGTCCGCGCGGAGGCATCCGGCAGGGCGGTCAGCAGGCTGGTGCCGGCGACCGCCTGCGCGAGGGCCTGAAACCGCTCCTGCGTCAGGAGCTGGCCGTCAGTCGCGCCATGGACGCGGGCAAGGGTGTCACTCGGCCGCAGTTCCCGCGACTGAGCCTCGTCGACCGCCGCGGCCATGAAAACGGTTTTGACGGTCGCGGTTTCGAGCAGCGTAACGAAGTCCTGCACCGCGAGCCAACGTTTCTCAAGCGGCCCCAGCAGGTAGGACGCTCCTTCCTTGAGGGCCTTGCTGCCCTCGCCGTCCGGCCCAACCTTGGTGACGCCGGCATTGCGCTCGCGGAATTGCGCCTGCAGGGCGGCAAAGGCCGACTCCGAAAGGTAGGACGGGGTCCCAAAGTCGCCGGGAAACACGCCTTCGTTTTGTCCGAGCGCCAAGACGTGCGTCCATGGCAGCCCGGCCGCGTCGGCGTAGGTCAGAAGGGCAATGCGGGCCAACGGATTCTCGCCGTGGTTGCCCCGCCCCTGGGTGAAGGACTGCAGGGACCGGCGCAGCCACTCCACGAAGGCCTGCCGCGGCACCACGATGTCGGCGAGTTGGCGCACCGTGACGGGGTCATGGAAGATCGCCGCCGTCGCCGCCGACCAAGACAGGGTCTTCAGCATCGTCGCAACCAACTCCTGATACGCGGAGAACTTGGCCTCGGCCGGCAACCCGGGCAGGGCCGCCAGTTTTTGACCGAGCAGGAGCTGACGGGGGCGACGGTCGGGCTCATTCAAATACTTCACCGCCACGCCGAGGTCGTCGTAGAACGGGTCGTTTTCCAACCGGTCGATAATCTCTTCGGCCTTGCCCAACGGCATGCCCACGATCGCCGCCGGATCGTCGTGCAAGCGCAGGAACTCGACCAAACGGGCCACCGACGGCTCCTCCAGAAAGTCGGTGAAACGCCGCCACGCTGGCTGCTCAAAGAAGCCGGGCACTTCGGAAGGCACGCCATTGTGAAACGGGAGGGCCCGGAATTCGAGCTCCCGCGCCACCTCCTGAGAGAGGGAACCGGCCGCCGGCACACAGATGGCAACATGGGCCTCCGGAGACTCGGTGATGAACTCGGCGGCGCGCCCGACCGCGAGCCGCGCCTCGTCCGCCTCAGTCCGACCCACATCAAAAGACACCCCGCGCGTCACGGCCGGCACTTGGTCATCACGAGCGGAAACAACCTGCGCCGCATTTTCACCCGGGCGGCCCGAAGGGTCTTCCACGCACCCCATCAGCTGCCAGCGCCCGGCCACCGCCTCCCACGCACCCACGAAGACGCTTTGCACATCATCCGTGGCCGTTGTCTCCGATTCGTGAATGGCCACGACGGTATTTTTGTGCGCCAGCCGCGCCATGCTCTGTAAAAGCGGCCACTGGGGCCAGTTGGCTCCGTCAAAGCCACACACAAACAAAGCCCGCACCCGTCCCGCGGCCCCACCCGCCACCTCCTCCGCCGCCCGCCGGCTCACTTCGAGGTCAAAGGCCTGCACGCGCTGAAACCCCCGCGCCCAAAGCAGCTCATTAAACCGCCACGCCAACCGCTCCAACTCCTCGTTGCCGAGCAGCAACTGCTCCACGCCGGCGTCATCCAGCACATCCAGGGCACCCAGCAGGGACTCAGGGGCAAGGGAGACCGCCGTCGCAGTCGCCGAACGCTCCCCCACCGCCCCCTCTCGGGCCGCCACCACCATCAAGAGAAGCAGGGTGGCCCGGTCCGCGATTTTGCGCGCCGGGGGAAACTCCTTGGTCAGCCAGCCCCGCGCCACGGCGGGCGTCCAAAAGCTGATGCCCCCGAGGGACACCTGCTCGCGCGCCGCTTGCCGCTGAATGGCGTGAACCCACGACCGCGACGGAACCAGCACCACCCGCAACCCCCGGTCGCCCGCCAGCGCGCGCCGGGTCTCGCCTTGCAGCCAGGCCCGCAGACCACGCTCACTGCCCCAGAGAGAGGCAAAATCAAGGTGAAGGAAGGTGGCCATGGGGAAAGCTGCAAAACTTAATAATAGCGTGTGGTATTATGGGTATCGAAAAGCGATACATCCACAAAAGAGATAGATAATGGAAAAGCGAGAAAAATCTGTCACCAGCCCCTCAAACGACCAGACAAGCCCGCTTCTCCCGCACCGCCGCCATAATCGCCTCCCGCTGGGCAAACTCCGCGCACCGCGCCGGCGTCAGCGCCACCCGAACCACCCCATCCAAAGCCGGAGGCCGACTCTCCGTCTGCTTCCCGAGCGGGACCGGCTGGTAGAATTTATCATAGGTGATGCAATAGAGGAAATCGCGGTAGGCATCCGCCATCCGGTTCCACTTCCCCACATCGGCTTCAGGATACTGAACATACCCCTTCGTGACCTTGTCCTCCACCAAGGCCGCCGTCGTCGCCCGCTGGTCGACATACGAGTCGGCATACTTGAACTCAAAGGGCCCCGCCTTAATGACCCAGAAGGTCACAATGCGATTGTCGCCGGATAGGAGATAGCCCCAGATGCGCCGGAACTTCGTCGACGCATCGAGCCGCGTGCCGACAAACTTGATGGATTTGATGAACTCAGGGAAGGCAGGTTTTTTCATGGGAGTGTGCAAAGAGCTGCACCCCCCACTCATGCCTCACTGGCCTACCGCCGAGCGATCCACGGCACCGTCAAAGTCCGAAACGCCCGTTCCCGTTGCCGACTGAGTTCCGCGATAAGCGCCTCGAGTCGGGCGGCATCCTGTTGGTCCCATCCCAGATGCTCATTGAAATCGAGCACTCGCAGCAAATCGAAACGCCCCGTGCGAACCTGGTGTGGGAGCCCTGGCTGGGCGGCCGCCACCGCGAGGAGCTGGCTCAAACGCCCCACCTCCATGCCCGCCCACGCGGCCAACTGGGTGTCGGAATAGCCGTAGTCGTCCACCAGGCGGCGGAAGACATACGCCTTTTCGAGATCCAACAGAGCCTTCCCCCCTTCCCCGGGCTGCATCAGGCGCGCGGCTTGTTCTGACCAAGGTTGCTCCTCGGTCAGGACCCGAGCCTGCACGATGGGCACCGCCCCCTTGTGGGTGGGCTGGGCCGCACACGCCCGCAACCTCCGTTCCCCGTGGATTAGCCGGAAGATGTTATATGCCTCCCGGACGACAATGATCGGTTCTTTGAGGCCCTCGCCGCGAATCGACTCCGCAAGGGTCTGCATATCACCCCAGTCAAAGCGCGTCGACCAGTTGGCATCCACATAGACAATATTCACCCTAAGCGGGACCGGCTCGGTAAGGATGGGTGAGGGAAGAGACATATCGGCTAAAGCAGGATTGGTTGTGGTATGATACCACCCTCGACATGAAAACACCCCAGTTTGACAATATCACAGCCCTCCCTGGCGGGGGCTTTTCGCTGAAATACAATGGGATTGCCGTCCAAGCCTCTCCTGGCTCTGCCTTGGAATTGCAGATCAGGGAGATGCTGGAGGGGGCCGAGGCCGTGCGAATGAAGCCCGAGGTGAGCACCCCGACCGTGCCCTTCTGGAAGCGGCTATGGAACGGTTTCACCAATTTCTTGAAGCGGCTGGTCGAGCCCGCACCCCTGCCCGCCTTAAACAGCCCAGCGGCGACGCCCACTCCGGTCGCGCCCCAACCGTCGCCCGCCAGCGCGCCGGGCGGCCAGAGTCCCGCCCCAACGCCCGTGGTGAGCACCATCACCCCTTCCAGCCCGCAGGCATCCCCCCCCAGTCCGGCACCGGCTCCCCCGGCGGCTTCGCCTGCCCAAAAAGTTTCGACACCTACTCAGACTGTTTCTCAACCGGCCCCGCAGGCACAAGCCAGCCAACCAGCAGCACCGGTCCCTCCCGCCGCTGTCACACCCACCCCTCCGTCTAAGCCCTCATTTTGGTCGCGACTGACATCGGCATTCCGAAGCGACGCCCCGCCCCTGACCACCGCCGCCGTCCCGATGGCACCGGTCCCTACTGCGCCCGCGACGCCCGCAACCGCCCCGGCCGCGGTCGTCCGTCCGACCACCCCAAGCCAGCCGACGGCCCAACCCCCCGCCCAACCCACGCCCGCCGTCGGCGCGCCCAATGCCACCTCCACGTCGGTTTCCAACGGAGTGCCGCCGCCTGCAGTTAAGCCCGAGTTAGTTCTTCGCAGCGCAACGATGCTTCAGGATGGGCAGATCACGTTTGTCTATGCGGACAACGCGAGCGTGACCATCCCACAGACGCACCCCCTCCACAGCAAAATGGCGCGTAATATGACCGCCCTGCAGGCGAGCATTGAAGAGCACCTTGCCGTCATGCAAAAGGCCGTTGAGGGAGTGAAGGGTCCGGACATTGCCCCTTCGATTACCCCCTCCGTCACGCTGGATCTGTTCATGCATAACGGCAAGAAGAGCAAGAAACTGACGGATCTGACATTCATGATGTCTCATGACCCCGATGGCACCAAAGGTCCGTTGCTGAACAGCCCTGAAGAGCTTGCGGCGATCAACGCCGCCACCGAGGGCAACCACCACCGTATCGCACAAATCGAGGCCACCCCGGTGCGGGATGATCAAGGCAAGCTGTCGGGCTACAAGGCGACCAAATTTGTCTTCAACGACAAGTCACCCGCGATGACGGTGAAAGAAATGATGGCCCCCGGCATTACCCCTGCCGAGGAACTGGTCGGCACGCTGCTTCCCCCTGATCGGCTCGAGTCAGGCCGCTTGGCCTTTTCGGCGACCACCGAAGACGGTCGGAACTTCCCCGTGCAGATGAGCGAAGTCTCGGCCGAGCAGGTGGACAAAATGCGCCTGGCTCCGGGAGTAGGAGAGGTGCGGGTAGCGTTCACGAATTCCCAAGGCCGGCAAAAGGTGAACCACCTGATCGTGACAAAAGACGGGGTTGAGATGAAAGTGACTCGCGAGGACCTCCTGCACTTGGCTGCACAAGAGGAAGCGCAAAAGACAGTCACCGCGCAAACTCCGGCAACCCCACAATCAGACCCCCTGACCGTCACGGCCAAGCCCGCCCAGGCGCCCTCCGTCGAAGCGCCGGCAAGCGCCCCAAGCGCGTCGAGTCCCCCGAAACGGAAGCGCAAAAAGCAAGAACCCCGGCAGCAGGACACGGAAACTGCGGACCAGAGCGAGGCTCAGACTCTGTTGCAAGGCGCCGCCGCATTTGGCCAACCCGCAGAGACGGACCCGCTCGCCAACGGGGAGATGTCCGCCGCTGCGCCGGTGCAGACAGAAGCCCAGTCCCTCATTGCGGCTCACACCGCCACGGCCGGCGAACCGCCCGCGGTCGAAACATCATTGACCCCGGCAGCGCCCGCAGAAACGCCGGCACCGGCAGTCTCCGCGACCACGCACCCCACTGCCGAAACGCTCCCCGCGACCCCCGCCCCGGTCGCTGTCGAGCCGGCCGCGGCCAATCAAACTACGCCAAACCTCACCCGGCCAGAGCGCCCGCTTCCTCTCCCCCCGATGGAAGTCCTCCGGCAAAGCGGCCCGGACGTGTAAGCGGGACACTGGAAATTCCGCGAGAAAAAAACATCCCGTCCAAGAATCTTGGGCGGGATGTTTTAACCTGACGCGCGGGAATTCCCACCTCTTTCTCCGGCCACGCAAGGGCGCTCCCGCGCCCGCCCACAGGCTTGCTCCGAATCCCTAGAAGCTCGTCCCGTTCACGGGACGTAGAGTGTCAGGCCCTGTTGCATAAATGGTGACCCGCCCTGCGAGCCGCCCAGGTCATGCTACCAGAACCGTGGCCGGCGTGGTCC
>CAIQQB010000039.1 GCA_903873805.1 uncultured Opitutia bacterium
CCGTCGGCTTCCCGCAAAATGCGGATCTTGTCTTCGGTTGGGTATCTTTTGCCTTTCATATCTGGGTCCTTTCGTGGCCCAGACTGTCACTCAAGGTGGCTCAAAAAAGCGAGGTCACGTCAGGGAATGGGATGTCCTCGCGTTCGATCTGGTAGGTGACGTATTTTTCGAGGTCGTGGTTCTGAAAATATGCATCGCTTTCCCGGGTGTCGAAAAGCGCGCTGGAGGAGATCCCAATGACAAAGGTGCTCAAAGCCGGAGCATGCGCACCGGGTGCGGTGATAGGAGCGGCGTAGGAATTGGCGACCATGGCGAATTTCGTGCGGCTGAAGCGTGCTTGCTTCGCATAAAAACGCCACACTTTAAGCAGTGGCCCAGCACCCGAACCACAAAAGAACGTAATTTCCACCAGGCCTCTCGGCCTCGTGCCCTTATTCGCCTTTCGGCTTTGGTCGTTGCGGCATGCGGGTGCCAGCCCGTGGGAAATGTAGGATCGCGGTGTGGTTCGGGTGAATAGGTTCCGTGGGGAAATGGCTCAGAGCACCTCCAGCGCGACCAGGTCCTGAAACTCCTCCAGCAGCTCCGGATACCGGGTGCCGAGGAATTTCTTGATCTTCGGGTTCTCGCAGAGGCGCTTCACATGGCGCTGGATCGAGTTCAGGTGCAGGGAATTTTCCCCGAAGCGGTCCTGCGAGAGCCGGTAGTCCCGCTCCAGCGTCTCCATCTCCTGCTTCATCCGGGCCAGCTCCTCCTCCGAGATGCCCTTGCCGACACCCGGCTTCGCCGCATCCACCAGCTGGTCGGCCGGCGTGCCCACCACCAGCGCTTCGACGTAGGCCCGCGTGTAATTGTTCCCGCTCACCATGAGCTGCGCCATGTCCACCTGCCGGATCGCCTTAACCTTTTTCAGCAACCGCAGCGCCGGGCCGGTGATTGCCTTGTCCTTGAGCAAATCCACCGCCTCGGGATGGATGCCGTCCAGCAGGTTCAGGCCCCGCTTGACGGTCTTCGGCTCACTGCCCAGCGCCCTCGCGATTTGCTCGGGAGTCACGCCCTTCGTGAGCGCCCGCTGAACCATCGCGTGCTCCTGGATGATGGACAGGTTGTTAGTCTTGTCGTTGTAGGTGAACGCGTCCTCCTCCGTCGCCACGAGGCACAACACCTCTTTCACGCCCAGCTCCCGCAGCACCACCAGCCGGAGATGGCCGTCGAGCAGCAGGTATTTTCCGGGTGCCCCGCGCTGGGGATAGACGACCACTGGCTCGATGACGCCGACCTCCTTGATCGAGGCCCGGACGGCGTTGAGCTTCCCCCAGTCATTGTCGCCGGGCTTCAGCTGCCGGATGGGCAGGATGGCGTCGAGCGGCACCATGCGCCCCTCGGACTCAAAGACGCTGCGGACCTTGGTGCTCATGCGGATTCCTTGGCCCTTTCCGCCAGAAACTTGGGCATGGTGTGCAGTCCCTCGGCCCGGAGCAGGTTGCCGAAATCCTCGTCGGCCATGAGCACATTGAACGCCGCCGCCAGCGACAGGAGCCGCGCTTCACACACCTTGGCCTTCTTGACCATGAGCTTCTGGCGCTGGGTTTCCTGCTTGTAGGCGTGGATCAGGCTCTCCGCCGTCGTGCAGCGGGGGCTGCGCCCGTGACCGTGGCGCAGGCTGTAGTCCTTGCCAAAGTGGCGGCGCATTTCGACGATGCGCTTGAACGCCGACAGCGTCCGCTGCTTCAGCTCCTTGTGTTCGTAGGCCTCCATCAGCACGTGTTGCGACGCCTCGTCCGACAGCCCGGAAATCTTCGCGGCCACCGCCACGGGGATGCGCCCGTGCAGCACCGCCTCCAGCAGCCGGTCCTCGCCGTTTTTGAGCAGGCCGAGGATGATTTTCACATAGTTCTCGGACAGCCCGGTCACGCGCGCAATCTCCCGACGGTCCTGCCCCTGATCCTTCATCCATTGGATCATCTGGATTTGGTCAATGGCCCGCACCCGGCGGCGGGCGACGTTCTCGATCAGGCTGGCCAGCAGGCTGTCGGTCTTGGAATAACCGCGCACAAACGCGGGAATCTCGTTTTGCCCGAGCGCAATGAAGGCTTCCAGCCGGCCTTGGCCGCACACGAGGTCAAACGTTTCCTCGCCATCCGGTCCGGCCTTCCCGGCCGTCACGGTGATGGGTTTCTTCAGGCCGACGGCGGCGATGTTCTCCACGATCCGCTGGTATTTTTTCTGATCCCGCACGCGCGGGTTCAGGACGCTGATGCACGCCACCGGGATCAGCCGGATCTTGGTTTCGTCGGGCGTTTTCATCCGGCGTCCTCCACCCTGATCCGCTGGGCCAGCTCGAAGAAAAACTCGAGGTTGTCGAACCGATACGCGTCCAGCATCGCGTGGTTGTTCTCGGACAGCCGGAGCCTCGCGCCCGTCAGGTCAATCGCCGGCAGCAGGTAGAAGTCCTTGATCGCCTCGTTCGTCTCGTCCATGCGGACGGCAATGGTCAGGTCGGGCCGCAGGCCTTCCTCGAAGCGCAGCAGCCAGCGGCTGCGACCGGTCTCCGCCTTGAGGCAGCGCGACAGCACGACCGAGACGGTCAGCTCGTCGTCGAGCACCAGCAGCTCCGTCTCCTTGTCGCGCGCAACCTTCACTTCCATCTCTTTCAGCTTCGTGATCACCTCCTGCACCATCTCCGGGTGCCGGCCCCGCAGGTAGCGGTTGATGGCCAGAAACGCATAATCCGTGCGCGGCGTGTAGCCGATGAGTTGGTAGGCGCGCACGAGGCTGCCAAACCGGTGTCGGAACACCGCGCTCGACGGCATCTCCTCCTCCTCGTCAATCAGCAGCCCCGACACCCGGCCATGCTGCGACCACAGCGCCTTCAGCCCCTGGAGCATCTCCTCGTTGGTGAACCGGCGGCCCCGTGCCATGATGATGTCCTGCGCGCGGGCAAAGAGCGCCGGCTCCACGATGGACGCAAACGCCCCGTCGGACCTGATCCACATCTCCGGCGGGTTCTCGACGTGCTTGCGCTTCAATTTGAACGACGTCCGGTGATAGACGTTGTTGCCGATGTATTTTTCGTTCGTGAGGATTTGGTGGACGGTGCTGCGCGACCACGCCCGGCCCAGGTCGGTCAAAATCTTGCGCCCGTTCAGCAGGTTGGCGATTTCCCGCTCGGCCTTGCCGCCGTCGAGAAACAGGGTGTAAATCTCCCGCACGACCGCCTGCTCCTCCTCCGGCCCCGGCACATACACCACCCGGTCGGTCTGAAGGCTCTTTTGCTCGCCGAGCTTGAGGGTGCCCTTCGGTTTGCCGGCCTGGTCAATCAGCATCCGCCGCAGCCCGAACCCGGCCGACCCGCCCTGCTTGAAGCCCATCTGGATCAGGCGGCACGCCCCTTGGAACACTTTCGACGAGAGTTCCCGGCTGTATTCGCCGGCCATGGAGCGTTTCACGCTCTTGATGATGTTCGAGGTCGGGCTGCCGTCGTTCTCGAACTGCTCCGCGCAATAATGCACCGTGATGCCCGCGCGCTTGCAGATGTATTCATAGTAGCCGCTCTCGTCCGCGTCCTGAAACCGCCCCCAGCGGCTCACATCGTAGGCGAGGATGCATTTGAACGGAGCCTTGCCGGCTTCGACGGTGGCGATCATGCGCTGGAGGCTATCCCGTCCCTTGACGCTGAGCCCGCTTTTGCCGGCGTCGGTGAAGACCTCGATGATGGCCATGCCCCGCCGCGCCGCGTATTCCTTGATGCGGTCGAGCTGGTTCTCGGTGGAATATTGCTGGTGCTCCGTGGACATCCGCACGTAGGCGGCGGCCGGGGTCGGGCCGTCGCCGGGTGCGGCGGCGGTGGGCAGATGGGGCGCGGAGGGAGGGGGCAGGGATGAAGAGAGCACGGTATTCTTGTACACATAGGCGGCGACCGGAGTTGGGCCACCGGCGGGTGCGGTGGTGGGCGGATGGGGCCTGGGTTTCATGGGACGCGAGCTGCCGCCAACGCCACGCCGTGCGGCGCGCGGTCAGCGGCGGGATTCCTCTTGGATGATGCGTAAAATCTCATGCCCGCGCAGTTTGGCCCGCCGCAGTTTTCTGGCCATCGTATCTTGTAACGCAACGCCGACCCCGCCGGGAAGGCGGGCGAGCAGGTCGGTTCCTAGAGTGAAAAACGTGTCAATCGTATCTTGTAACGCAACGAACCGCATCGCGGAGAGACGGTATTGGATGAGGTGAAATTGCGGGCGTTTGGCGCGCTTGGCACGTTTGAGCCGCTGCCAGTATTTCGGCGTGACCGCGCGCCAGTGGCGGACATGGGTGCAGTTTTCCGAGCCGGTGAAATAGGGTTTGCCCTCGTGTTCGAGTTTCCACTTTTCCAGCCATTTGGCGTGGGCCATGACGCGGCTGGCTTTCACGCAGGCCAGGGCGGCGCAAAACCGGTGGAGGTCGCCCACGCGGGGATCGACGGCGAACGACTGCTCGCAGTGCGCGCAACGCCGCAAAACTGGTTTTCGCTTCTTGGCTTTCATCGCCCACGAAGCATGGAGCCCGCCCAGCCAGAGCGAGGCGACGATCACCTGATCAACGTCAATGTCGCGGTCGGCACCTCGCTCGCCGAGCTGCGGCCAGCCGACAGTCCGTCTCACGCCCGCTCAGTCGCCGTCAAACGGAGGCGACCACGGGCCGGTGAAGACCCATTTGACGAACAGGCCCACGACCAATCCGATCAGCGCGAAAAGCAACAGCCCCGTGATCATGCCTGCACGATGCCCCGGCCTTCCGGCCAGCTCAAGCCAACATGCTCAATCCATGCATACGCCCTGCACGGGCCTTGCACGCCCCCTGCATACCCCCTTGCCGATGTCCCCCGCCCGCTGATGGTTTAACCCCGGCTTAAGCCCCCCTTAAGCCCTCGCCAACCGACCTCATTTTCCCTCTGCTTTTACCGCCGACTCCCAAACCCATGCAATTCACTCCCAAACCTGGTGCAGTTTAGCCGTGGAGGATGTCCCTGCTACGCGGTTGAGGTCGGAGGGGGGCGAGGGCGCCCCGGCCTCATGGCCGGAAGCCAGGTCAGCGACCTGACTTGCTGATAATCGGAATCGGCCGATCCCTTTTCCTAAAAACCCCAGCAGGATGACACGGAGTGCACTGAGGGCGGACCCAGAGTTCACGGAGCAAACCACTCAGACAATCCCTAGTGGCTGCAATCATCGTACCAGGCGGGTGACAGGATGATCTTCCCGCCGTTCGATGTATTTCTCTGTGACCTCAGCTTTTACTTCTGTGCCCTCTATGACCAACTGCTGAATCTAGGCTTATCGATCCGATTCAAGCGCCGACCTGGTTGAATTCCCAGTCCAGCACTTCGGGACGATCCCAGCTGGCCTCGAGGAAAGTGGTCGCTTCGTCGGGCAACGTCCCGGTTCTTTCCGGAGCGGCAGCAGCGGACGGGCGGCGTTCGGAGTGCAACAACCTGACGGAGCAGCCCTCGATCTTTTCCAGGGCCGGCACCAGGATGAGGTTGGCCTCGGCGCAGAGACCGATCCGGATGCCGTCGGCATAGTACGAGTCGTTGACGAATTGTCCGATCGTGAGGGACGGATCGAAGTTGAAGGACTCAATCCCGGACCACTCGGCACGGTGGTCGACCAGGGTTTCGACGATCTTCTGTCCGTCGGGATAGCGCTGCTTTCGGATCTGCTCAAGGACGCGGGCCTGGACCTCGGTGATGTCATGCTCCGAATAGAATCTGAGTATGAGGGGATCCATGGTGGTGATGGGGTGGATACGCTGTTCCCTTGCGCCCGCCCAGCGCCCGTGTCGACCGTGAAGGGCCGGGCGAAGACAGCTATAAGCGACGCTTACCGGTAAAGGTCTTAAATGACAATATATGACCAGTAGGCGGATGGAAGCGCCCAAGCGGACAGCCCGACCGCTGCGGTATGCTTCGGTCAGATAGCGAGCTGTAGCCGGGGTCGCTGACCCCGGTTTTCATGCTGTTAGTCTCGGACTCCCCGACGGGGTATATGATTGGGCGAAGGCTCGACGCAAGGTCGAGCCTTACGGGGTAGATGGGAGCGTGATGAGTCTACCAACCCCTTCCGAGTTGGGCGCCTTGGCATTGGCAGGGTAATTGAGGTGGAGATCAATCAATTGAGCAACCGTCCAAGTTTCGGCGAGGGCGAAGGGGGATTTGAGGCGGAGGTCGCGGGAGGAACTGCCGACGCGGATCTCGTAGCTGCCGGCCTCGGCGAGCCAGCCTTTTTTGGCGGGGTCGTAGTAGGCGAAGGCGCGGAAGCCGAGGGGGATCGTGATGGTGCGCGTTTCGCCGGGACGCAGCGAGATCTTCTGGAAGCCCTTCAGCTCCTTGTCGGGGCGGGGCAGCGCGGGAGCGTTTTGGTGGATGTAGAGTTGCGCGACCTCGGCGCCCTCGCGGGAGCCGGTGTTGGTCACGTCAAACGTTGCGGTGGCGTAGGCGCCGTCCGCTCCACCGGATGTGACGCGAAGGTTGGCGTAGGCGAAGGTCGTGTAGGAGAGCCCGTGGCCGAAGGCGAAGAGCGGTTCGACGGCCTTGGTGTCGAACCAGCGGTAGCCGACGAGCAGGCCCTCCTTGTATTCCTCGGTGCCGCCGGCGCCCGGATAGGCGCCGAGCGCGTGCGCACCGACGTCGGCCAGCTGCTTGGGAAACGTGCAAGGCAGCTTGCCGGAGGGGCTGACGTCGCCGAAGAGCACGCGGGCGAGGGCGTGGCCGGCCTCGGAACCGCCATACCAAGAGAGCAGCACGGCGGGAGTCTGGTCGAGCCACGCGCCCATTTCGACGGGCGAGCCGGCGACCAGGATGACGATGGTGCGGGGGTTGGCGGCGACGACGCGGGCGATGAGCTCGTCCTGGCCGTAGGGCAGCTTGAGGTCGCGGCGGTCGCTGCCCTCGGTGTCGAAGTTCTTGTTCAGGCCGGCGAAGACGATGGCGACGTCGGCGGTCTTGGCGGCGGCCACGGCCTCGTCGAGGAGGGCGGTATTGGTCGGGGGCGGAGTGGCGTTGGTGCCGCCGCGGCGGCCGCGGCCGGTGCCTCCGGTGGCGGCGTAGCCCTGGGCGAAGGTCACGGTGACGCGGTCGCCGAGGTATTCCTTCAGGCCGACGAGCGGGGAAATTTCCTTGAGCGCCTTGATGCCGGAACTCTGGCCACCGGAGGCCTGGAGATGGGTGGCGTTGTCGCCGATGACGGCGATCGACTTGAGCTTGGCGGCGTCGAGCGGGAGGGCGGCGGCGGTATTCTTAAGAAGGACCATGGCCTCCTCGGCAGCGTGGCGCTCGGTGGCAAGATGTTCGGTGGTGTTGAACGAACCGGCGGGACGGAGTTCCGGGTCGAGGACGTGGGTGGCGAGGAGCACGCGGAGGTTGCGGCGAACCTTGTCGTCGAGGAGGGCCTGCGAGTAATCGCCCTTCTCGATGCCGGTGCGGAACGGGGCGGCGAGATTGTAGCTGTCGTAGTCGACGGTGGCGGCGACTTTGGTGCCCATCTCGAGGTCAAGTCCGCCGAGGGCGCTGCCCTTGGTGGTGTGCGAGGCGCCCCAGTCGGTCATGACGACGCCCTGGAATCCCCATTCCTTTTTGAGGATCTGATTGAGCAGGTAGTCATTTTCCGCGCACCAATCGCCGCGAATTTTGTTGTAGGCGGCCATGATGGAGAGACAGCCGCCCTCCTTGATGGCGGCCTCGAAGGCCGGCAGGTAGATTTCGCGCAGCGTGCGCTCGTCGAGCTCCACATTGATGCTGTTGCGCTGCGTCTCCTGGTTATTGGCGGCAAAATGCTTCACGCAGGAGGCGACGCCGCGAGACTGCTCGCCCTGGATGAAGCCGATGGCGATGCGGCCGGAAAGCCACGGGTCCTCGCCGTAATATTCAAAGCTGCGGCCGTTGAGCGGAGTGCGCTGGATGTTCACGGCGGGTCCAAGCATGAAGTCCTTGCCGCGGGCGCGGGCCTCCTCGCCGATGGCCTCGCCGACGGCGCGGGCCACGGCGGGATTCCAGGTCGCGGCCATGGCGATGCCGCAGGGGAAGGCGGTCGAGGCGTCGTCGGTGCGGCCGGCGGAGTTCCAGCCGTTGCGCTGGATTTCCTCGCGGACGCCGTGGGGGCCGTCGGACGTCCAGCGTTCGGGAATGCCGAGGCGGGGGACGCCCGCGATGCCGAAGGTGGAGTCGGCGTGAAGGAGGGAAATCTTTTCCTCGAGGGTGAGGCGGCCGAGCAGGTCCTCGACGCGGGCCTCGAGTGGCTGGGCCGGGTCGAGGTAAGGCAGGCGGGCGCTCTGGGCGCGGAGTGCGCCAGCGACTGCGAGGGTGGCGAGAAGCAAACAGGGGAGTTTCATGCGGGAAAATTTGCTGGTGGAGGGCCGGTCTGCGACCGGCCTGGTTTGGGGAATAATTGGCGGTGGATCAACCATCGGCCGGTCGGAGACCGGCACTACCACGGAGGAGGAGACTATTTCGTTACGCTCGTTTGCGCGAGGTGGTAGACGGTTTGGAGGCGCGGATCGCGGGAGGAGGCGGCGACGATGATCTGGAAATCTCCGGCCTCAGCAACCCAGCCGGATTGGGCGGGGTCGAAGTAGGCGAACGAGTCATGGTCGAGACGAACGGACATGGTTTGCTTCTCGCCCGGCTTGAGGGCAACTTTGACGAAACCCTTCAGCTCCTTTTCCGGTCGTTCGAGGGTGGACTTGGCCTGACGCACGTAGACCTGCGCGATCTCGCTGCCTTCACGCGAGCCGGTGTTGGTGAGGTCAAACTGAACGATGACCTCTTGGCCGCCCGGGGCGGTGTCACGGGAGACCAGGTGCACGTTAGAGTAGGCGAAGTTCGTGTAGGAAAGCCCGAAGCCGAACGGAAAAAGCGGCTCGATCTTTTTCGTGTCATACCACCGGTAGCCGACGAGGAGCTTTTCCGAGTAGGTTTCAATGGACTGCGGGACGAGCGGATTGCCGCCACCGCCGCGGGTGCCGGCGCCGCCGGCGGGGGCGGGCGGGAGGGCGGGGTTGCGCACGCCGGGATAGGCCTCTGGGCCGCCGGCGGCGGTGGGGGTGTCGGCGAGCTGCTTGGGAAATGTGCAGGGCAGCTTGCCCGAGGGGTTGACGTCGCCGAAGAGGACGCGGGCGAGGGCGTTGCCACCCTCGAGGCCGGGATACCAGCCGTAGAGCAGGGTGGAGGCCTGGTCGATCCACGGCATCTCGACGGCGCCGCCGCCGAGGAGAACGACGACGGTCTTCGGATTGGCCGCGAGGACCTGACGGAGCAGCTCGTCCTGGCCGGCGGGGAGCTTGAGGTCGGGGCGGTCGTTGCCCTCGGAATCATAGCCGCCGTCGTGGGTGAGGCCGCCGACGTAGATGACGAGGTCGGCGGCTTTGGCGGCGTCGACGGCCTCGGTCACCAGCGCAGCCGGATCGGCGGCGGGCGGGGGCGGGGTGCCACGCCGGCCGCGGCCACCGCCGCCGGTCGGGGCAATGTAGCCGCGGGCAAAGGTGACGTTCACGCCGGGTCCGACGCGGCGGCGGATGCCGTCGAGGGCGGTGATCTCGTAGGGCGCCTTGATGAGGGCGGAGCCGCCGCTGTGGGCGAACTTGATCTGGGCGTTGTCACCGATGACGGCGACTGTCTTGAGCGCCGTGGCGTCGAGCGGCAGGAGACTGGCGCCGTTTTTCAGCAAAACGATAGCTTCCTCTTCAATCCGGCGGGCGACGGCCTGGTGCTCCGCGGTGCTGAGCGGGTGGTCGGCGTCGAGGGGCGCGGGTGTGCGGCGCGCGGTACCGTCGAGCAGGCCGAGCCGGGCCATCACGGTGAGGATGCGGGCGACCTTGGCGTCGAGCGTGGCGACGGGATAGGTGCCATCCTGCAGACCGGTGAGGTAGGCGGTGGCGAGGTAGTTCTGGGCGCCGGCGTTGCCGCGGCCGGGCATTTCAATGTCCATGCCGTTGAAGACGGCCTCCTTGGTGTCGTGCACGCCGCCCCAGTCGGACTCGACCAGACCCTGGAAGCCCCATTCCTTTTTCAGCACCTGGTTGAGGAGAAAGTCGCTCTCGCAGGCGTGCTGGCCGTTGAGAAAATTGTAGGAGCCCATGACGGAGAGGACGCCGCCCTCCTGCACGGCCGCCTTGAAGGCCGGGAGATAGATCTCGCGCAGCGTACGTTCGTCCACGCGCGCGTCGACGGTGTTGCGCTGGGTCTCCTGATTGTTCGCCGCGAAATGTTTCGCCGTGCCGGAAATGCCCTCGGAGGCCTGCCCGCGGATGTAGCCGACGGCGATGCGCGAGGTGAGGAACGGATCCTCGCCCATGTATTCAAAATTCCGCCCGCACAACGGGGTGCGCTGAATGTTCAGGGCGGGCCCGAGCATGATGTTCTTGCCGCGCCGATAGGCTTCGGAGCCGATGACCGCGCCGTAGTCGAAGGCGAGTTGCGGGTTCCAGGTGGCGGCGAGGCCGAGGTTGGCGGGCAGGGCGGTGGCGGCGTCATCGCTGCCGCCGGTCAGATTGTAGCTGCCGTTGCCCTCCTCGCGGACGCCCATCGGGCCGTCGTCCATCCAGAGCGGGGGCAGGCCGAGGCGGGGTACGCCGCCGGAGGTCCAGTTGTCTTTGCCATGCACCAGCGAAATCTTTTCCTCCAGCGTGAGGCGCGGGAGCAGGTTGGCGACGCGGGCGGCGACGGGCTGGGCCGGGTCGAGGTAAGGGGGAGGGGTCTCGGCGGCGCGGAGTGCGATGGCCGACGGGAGGAGGCAGAACAGGGTGAGCGGGGTGAGCAGACGGGAACGGGGCATGGTGGAGCGGGGATGGGGTGGAACGATTTAAGCGACCCCGGCCGCCGCCATGCAATTCCGAAACCGGACGCAGAACGCCCGGTCCCGGTCAGAGGGGACGGGCCAGACCGGCCGCCGCCTGGCGCGCGGTCACGGCGTCACCGAGGGCGGCGGCGTGCTCGACGGCCCGGGCTGCCCCGGCGAGCGCGGGGTCACCGAGCACCAGGGCAGTGTTGTGCAGGTAGTGCCCGGCGCGTTGCGCGGCCGGCCAGTCGTTCGCCGCCACGGCCGCGTGCACGGCGGCCATCGCCCCGGGCAGTTCGTCGGCCGCGAGCCGACGGGCCTGGGCGCCCGCCCCGGTGGTTTGCAGCTGGGAAAAAAAATCCGGGGCCGATCCGGCGGTTGCGAGCGCTGCGCGCAGCTCCGCCAGGGCCACCGGCTTGGCAAGAAAGATATCCATGCCCGCCGCCAGCGCGGCGGCGCGCGTCCCGGGCAGCACCTCGGCCGAGCAGCCGATGAGCCGGGGGCGGACCGCCGCGCCGCGCAGCGCGGCAAATTCGCGCGCCAGGGCGATGCCATCCACCCCCGGCAGGTTCACATCGAGCAGCACGGCGTCAAAATTCCCCCGGGCGAGCGCCGCCCGGGCGGCCGCTCCGTCGTCCACGGCGACGGGGGCACAACCGAGCGCATGGAGAAAATCCACCAGCAGTTCGCGGGTCGCCGGATGGTCCTCGACCACCAGCACGCGCTGCGCCCCGGGCGGCAGATCCGGCGCGGACGGGCCATCGGCCCCGGACCCGGGCGACGCGATCGGAAACACCAGCTCCACGGTGAACTCCGCGCCCGGCCCGTCGGTGCGGTTGGCTGCGCGCACGGTGCCGCCCATCAGCTCGACCAGGCGCCGCACGAGCGCGAGGCCCACGCCCGTGCCCTCGCGGGAAAACGTCGTGCCGGCGTCGAGCCGGGTGAACAGGGTGAAGAGCCGCGCGATTTTTTCTGGCGGCAGGCCGGGCCCCGTGTCGCGGACGCGGAACCGCACGCGCGCGGCTTCGGGCACGGGAACCGGCGGCTCCCCGGCCGCCTCCACGAGGAGCTCGACCCCGCCGGTGGCGGTGTATTTCACGGCGTTGCCCAGCAGATTGCCCAGCACCTGCAGCAGCCGGGCCTCGTCGGCCAGCACCCATTCGGGCACCCGCGGATCGAGGCACACCTGGCAGGCGAGTCCCTTCCGTCCGGCGGCGGCACCTGCGGTTTCCTCCACGGCCGCCAGCAACGCGGGCAGGGCTAGCGGACGAGGTTGCAGCTCAAGCCGGCCGGCCTCGATGGTGCCGAGGTCGAGGAGGTCGTTGACGAGCCGCAGCATCAGCCGGCCCTGCGTGGCGATCGCCGCCACGGCGCGCCGTCGCACCCCGGGGTCGCCCGCCGCCGGCAGCAACTCGGCGCGGCCCAGGATGGTTTGCAGCGGCGTGCGCAGCTCATGGCCGAGGAACGCGAGAAACTCCGTCTTGGCCTGACCGGCGGCCTGCATGCGCTCGAGTTCCAGGCGCTGGGCGTTTTCGACCGCCTGGCGGGCGGCGAGCACGAAGGCCATGGCGCACAGGGCCGCGAGCCCGCCGACGAGCGTGAGGCCGCTGCGCCGCGCATGCACCTGTTGCACCGCCCAGAATTCACCGGGGTATTCGACGGCGAGCCAGGCGGGGGGCGTCTCAAACGGGGCCGCCCGCAGCGGCGTGTTCACGGTCACGACCTTGCGGCCGTCCTCTCCCGCGGACGGTGACAGAAAAGGGCGGTCCCGCGCCACGCCCTCCAGTTCGCCGACGGTGGCGGGTCGGGTGTCGGCCAGCCCGGCGGCCCCGTCCTCCGCCGGCGCAAAGGTCCAGACGCGCCCGTCGCGGAGCGTCCACAGCGTGGCCGAGTGGAGCAGCGGATCCGCCGCCCGCAACTTTTCCAAATACTGCCGGAGGACGCCCCGGGTCGCGGGATTGAGGCCGGTGGCCGGGGCGGGGCCAAGCCGGGCGGCATCTTTTGCGGGGAGCAAGGCGGCGGCGATTTGGGCCCGGGCAAACTGGTCCTCCTGCTGCGCCGCGGCCAGGAGCCGGAGGTGGGCGGCCACTCCCGGCGGCCCCGCGCCGATGGCCAGGACAAGACCGGCGGCGGCGGCGAGGGCCGGACGGGTGCGCACGGCCGGCAGCGCGAGGCAGGCGACCGCGAGGCCGGTGACGACGATCCACGGCGGCAGTACTTCGCCGAAGGAGAGGCCGGGCACGGCACCGAAGGCGGAGAACGCGCCCAGGCCGACCGCCGCCACCCGCAAGGCGAGACGCCGCGGCGCATCATTTTCTCGGCCGAAACAGCGCCAGAGCAGGACCGCCGAGGCCCCGCCGAGCAGCGAGGGGAGGAGCGCAAAGGCCCAGGCGATGGGCGTGAACCACGGAGGGTTGGGGGCGACGCCGGCCAGCGCCGTCACTGCCACGACGAGCGCGAGGCACTCCGCCGCCACCAGGTGAGTGGCGGGCGGGATGCGGCGGCGGCCCTGGTCGTTCCAGAACCGGCACGCAAACTCCCAGAGCACCATGCCGCTGAGCAGGGCGGCCATCTGGTGCCAGTCGGCCCCTGTGGCGGCGACCGGCAAGATCCCCGCCTCCGGCAGCGCGAGGCCCGCCGTCACGGCCAGAATCTGCGTGGCGCAAAACGCGACCAGCCAGCCCGCCTGCCGCCGTCCCCGCACGCCCGGCAGGCCCGGCACCAAGGCGGCCATCATCAGGGCCACGAGCCAGCCGAGGCCGTGCAGGAAGACGATATATTCGGCTGATGGCATGGCATTCTCCGATCGCGGGACGCTCAGGGCCCGGTGAGCCGGGCGAGCAGCGCGGCGCGCTGATCCTCCAACTTCCAGTAGTTTCCCTCCAACGAGCTGAGGGAGGGACTCAACACACCCAAAAGCATGACCCCAAACATATTTTTGAACTGCGGGTGTCCATCTTGGATCACAAACGCCTCCTCCCGCGGGCCGATCCGATCCGTTTGGCGGTGCGCCGCGAGTTCCCCCATCTCGGACAAGTGCCCGGCTTCGAGGTTGGCGGTGTGGTGTGCATTGTAGAGCACCGGACTGACGAAATTGAGCAGCAGACGGGAAAACTCATGCCCGCCATTGATGCTGACCATGTCACCCAATCGATAGTTGAGTTCAATGCCGGCGGTCTCGACCTGTTCGAGGTCGAAGATCCGGCGTGCACCGGCCTCGCCGCCGCCGCCGGCAAGCGCGGCGGCGAACTGGGCGCGCACCGCCGGCGAGACGGTGGTGGTGTCGAGCACGTAGGTGGCGGCATCGAGGGCAGATCGCTGCACCACCCGCGCGATCATGAGGGTCACGACCAGGCGGGACGACACCTCGAGTTTGCGGCCGACTTCAAGCAGCGGCAGCAGGGTGGCGAAGGCCGCGTCGCCGTGACCGTCAAGCGCCTGGAGGCCCGCGACCATCGCCGCCGTCCGTGCGTTGGCGCGGACGGCTGCGAACGAGAGGATTTCCGACTCCGGGCGCGGTTGCGTGAGGTCGCCGATGCGGTCGAAGGTGTTGAGTTCCGCCCACCACCCGCGCACGGGCGCGAGTTCGGCCCAGCGGGCCATGATTTTGTCGCGATTCGCGGCGAGCCAGGGGCCGGCGGTGGCAGATTTGGTGAGGTCGGTGCCTCCGACCGCGTTCTTTGGCTCCGTAAAACCCTTGCCGGACGGATGCTGCCTGCCGTAGCGCATCAGCACCGCAAAGCTGGTCTCGGCGCCAGGAAACGACGGGGCGATTTCCTCGATCGTCACCGGATGATTGATCCCCGGATCGTCGCTGGCGAGGTAAGCGACCACCGGCGCGACTGCCAGATAGCCGCCGCCAATCCACCACCACGAGCGCAGCCGCAGCCGCCACGCGAGCAGCAGCAGGGCGACGGGGGTGAGCAAAATCAGTGCCACCGTCAGCCCGGCGGCAAAGTCCAGCGATCGCGCATTGGAGGACAAAACACTCGATTCGAGCAGCGTGTCCGTCACCGCCGCCATCGCGGGCCGCGACAGCACGAACAGGCTGAGAATAAGGGTGAACGCGACGGCGAGGCCGAGCAGCGCGAGGCTGCGGACAAGCCGGAGGACGAGCGGGACAGGACGTGGGGGCGGGACGGATGCCGGGGTATTCATGGTCAACGGAGCAAGGTGAAATCAGTTGGTTTGGAAAAGGACTCCGATCTCGCCCGCCACCGGCGCGGCGACGACCGGGGGTGCGGCCGACGTGAGCCGGGCGCGCAGGGCGATCCGGGCGTCCTCGGTTCTCCAATAGTGCGCCGTCTCCTGGCGGTAGCTCGGCCGCATGGTGCTGCAAATCAGCGCCCCCACGAAATTCTGGAAATGCAGGCGGCCTGCGCGCGCGAAAAACTCCTCCATCAGCCGGTCCATCCGGCCGGTCTCTCGGTGCGCAGCGAGCGCCTGCAGCCCGGCCGTGAGATCCCCGAGGAGATTGCAGGTGGCGCGCGGGTGGTAGAGGAACGGGCTCACGAGGTTGAGCGGTCGCACCAACCAGCGGTGGTCGCCGTCAAGGTTGACGATGTCGCCCAACGGTTGGTTGAGGTAGGCCTCAAAGGTCATGGCTTCGTCGAGGGCGATCATCCGGCGCGCGCCCGCCTCGCCGTCGCCGGTGAGCGCAGCGGCGAACCGGGCCCGCACCGCCGGCGAGACCTGGGCGGTGTCGAGCACAAAGCCGGCGGCTTTGAGGGCGTCGTCCTCCATCACCTGCGCGAAGATCAAACGCGCAAGCGTGCGCGCCGACGGCTCCAGTTTGCGAGTGACCTCGATCACGGGCAGCAGCGTAGCCAGGGCGGCGTCACCCAGGCCGTCGACGGCCTGCAGGCCCGCGACGAACTCCGCGCGTTGGCAATAGGCCCGAACCACGGCGAACCCGATCACCTCCGCGTCCGCGCTGGCCGGCGTGAGGTCGCCGATGCGGTCAAACGTGTTGACCTCCGCCCACCACGCACGCACGGGTGCGAGCCCGGCCCAGTCGGCCGCGATCTTGGCCCGGTTCGCGGTGAGCAATGGGCGGGCGGCCGCCGGCTTGGTGAAGTCGGGAAAATGGTCCAGCGGCGCCGGGGCCTGAAAGTCCCGGCCGAGCGGATGCTGCCGGCCGTAGCGCATCAGCACGGCGAAGCTGGTGTCCGCGCCGGGGAAGGCCGGGGCGATTTCCTCCACGGTGAGCGGCCGGAGGATCACCGGGTCGTCGCAGGCGAGATAGGCCAGCACCGGCGCGACCGCGAGATACCCCCCGCCAATCCACCACCAGGAACGCAGCCGCAGGCGCCAGGCGACCACCAGCAGCGCCATGGGGGTCAGCCCGATCAGCACCAGGATCAGCCGGCTGGCGGAGCTCAAATCCTGCTGGCCCCGATAACTGATATAACCGATGTAGGAACTGGTGCAAAGGGTCTCCATCGCCGCCCGCATCGAGGGTTGCGACAACACCAGCAGGGCGAGAATGAGGGTACCGGCGAGGGCGAGGCCGAGCAGCGCCAGGCTGCGGACGAGCCGGAGGACGAGCGGGACAGGAGGTGGGGACGGGACAGATGCCGGGGTGTTCATGGTCAACGGAGCAAAGTGAAATCAGTTAGTTTGGAAAAGGACGCCGATCTCGGCGGCGGACAACGCCCGGTCATAGATGCGGACATCATCCAGCGCTCCCCGAAAATAATTCTTGAATCCGCCCTCGCCGGAAAAGCGCCCGATCACGCGGGTTTCCTCATGGTTCCGGGTCGGGCCAAAGTCGTCGGACAAACGGGTCGGATTGTCGTCCCACAGGCCCATCCTCCCGTCGGGCGCGCCATCGACAAACAGCTTCATCTGCCGGTTTTGCATCACAAAGGCCAGATGATACCAACGTCCCACCTCCGGATGAGTCGTGCCCATGACCCGGCAACCCCGGACCCCGTCCCAGACCTCGGCCATGAACACATCATACCGGCCGCCGTTCCAATTGCGGTAGCTCACGGTGATTGACGTCGGGACGTTGGCCCCGGTCCCCCGGTCCATGATCAATTCGCAGTCTCCGTCCGGCTTGGCATCGAGCCGCACCCAGCACGCGACGGAATAATTCTGCGTCCGGGCGTCAAAGGAAAGCCTCCCCGTCGGATCCGGCAGGTCGAGATGGCTGCTCACGCCATCAAAGAGAAAGGCCCCGCCGGGATGGCCGAAACGGTCCGCCGTGGGCAGCGCGCCATGATTCATGCCGGGCAGGGCGTCGGCGACCTGATTGCGGACGTCGCCGTCCAGCGGCCAGTAGCCCGCGAGCCCCGCGTCGATCCCGCCCGCCACCGGAGCGGCGACGACCGGGGGTGCGTCGGTCGCGAGCCGGGCTAGCAGCGCGGTGCGAGCGTCCTCGGCCTTCCAGTAGTGCTCAACCACCCGCGTGAAGGCGGGCAGGTCGATCGAAAAATTCACCGCTCCGAGGAGGTTTTTGAAACGCGGACGTCCGGCCTGCGCCAGAAAGGCCTCCTCGCAAGGCCCGATTTTGCCCGATTCCCGACGGGCGGCGAGCTCCTCCATATCGGCGTAGAGATCCCCGAGCAGGTTGACGGTGCGATGTGGGTTGTAGAGCAGGGGGCGCAGCAGGTTGAAGGCGGGCCAAAGCCGGCCGTGGTCGCCGCCAAACTCATTGAAATCGAAGCGCTCGGCGTAGGCCTCGAAAACCAGGGCGTAGTCGATGGCGAGGAGCCGGCGGGCCCCGGCCTCGCCGCCGCCGCCAGCCTGGAGGGCGGCGACCCACCGGGCACGGCTCGCGGCCGACACCGCGGTGTGGTCGAGCACGAAGCCGGCGGCATCCACGGTGATTTTCTGAATTTCACGCGCCAGCATGAAACGGCCCAGGAGGCGGGACGAGGGTTCCAGCTTCCGGCTGACCTCCAGCAGCGGCAGCAGCGTGGCGAAGGCGGCATCGCCCTGGCCGTCGAGCGCCTGCAGGCCCGCGCAGGCGGCGGTGTGATGCGCCAGGGTGCGCCAGACGGCATAGCCCACGCCGGGCGCCCGCGGTGTCGCGGTGCCAAGGTCACCGATGCGGTCAAAGGCGTTCAGTTCCGCCAGCCAGCCGCGCACGGGGGCCAGTTGGTCCCAGGCCCGGGTGAGATCGGCCCGGTGGGCGGAAAGGTAGGCGAGCCATTTGTCGGACTCATTTGGATACACCAACCCCGTGGACAGTCTGAGCTGCACAAAGGCCGCGAACGCCCCGGACGTGTCCGGCTTGGAATAGCGCATGAGCACCGCATAGCTGGTCTCCGCCCCGGGAAAGGCCGGGGCGATTTCCTCCAGCGTGAGCGCGTGGCGGACCGGCTCATCCGCCGCGAGGTAGGCGAGCACGGGCGCGACGGCGAGATAGCCGCCGCCGATCCACCACCAGGAGCGCAGCCGTAGGCGCCAGGCGAGGACCAGCAACGCGACCGGGGTGAGCGTGACAAAGGCCACCGTGAGCCAGCCGGCCAGGTGCGAGGAGCTGTCCGCGCTCCAGCGGAACAGGCTTTCCAACGCCGCGGCGAACAGATCCGGCGCGGCCGCCACCAGGGCGAGGCCGAGCAGCAGCGTGAGGATGAGCGCGAGCCCGAGGAGGGCCAGGGCGCGGAGCAGGCGCACCCCGGGCGCGGCGGGCGGGGTGCGCGGGACGGCGGCAGGGGATTTCATGTTGGAAGGGGAAGGCGCACCCCGAGCTTGCCACAAAAGCCGCGCGGGCGCGTCGGGCCGTCCGCCTGATTTCCGGCTAGGGGCGCGCCCTACTTCCCGCCGGATCGCCCACCCACTGCGCGGCCCGGGCGATCAGCTCGGCATGGGTTTGCAGGCCGAGTTTGTTTTTGATGTTTTCCCGGTGCGCCTCGACGGTCTTCACGCTCACGCCGAGTTTCGTGGCGATGTCGCGCGTCGGCAGCGCCAGCCCCGCGAGCCGGAACACCTGCAACTCCCGGTCGGTGAGCGGCGCCAGCTCCCCGGCCGACGGGCGAGCCGCGCCGTGCAGGCCCGCCAACACCGCCGCGGTCACGCGCGGCCCGACAAAAATCTCCCCGGCGGCCACTGCGCGGATGGCGCGGTAGAGCGTCTCCACCGGTTCGGTCTTCATCACATAACCGCCGGCGCCGGCGCGCAGGCAGCGCTCCGCATAGACCTCCTCCGGCTGGAGCGAGAACACCAGCACCCGGGCGGCCGTTTGCGTGCCCAGGTCCTTGATCAACGCGAGCCCGTCGGTATCGTGCAGCACGAGGTCGAGCACGATCACCGCCGGGGCGGTCGCGGCCGCCAGCGCCAGCGCCTCGCGCGCCGTGCCGGTGTGGCCGACCACGGTGCAGCCACCCGCCTGGGCGAGCAGCGCGACCAGACCCTCGCGCACGGCGGGATGATCCTCGACCACCAGCACACGCACAGGCGGCGCACCGGAGTTGGAAGGAGGGCTGGTCATATCACGTGGCCACCTAGCCAGCCCGCCCCCCGGACGACAAGGGGAAAGGACGGGGCAGATGAATCGGCGCTGGGCACCACGGCGATCGCGGTGCAGATGGAGGGGGCAACGTGCCTGCCGCCCCCCTTCCTGGCCGCCGTGCGGCAACTGCTCGCCCAGCCGAGCGGTCCGCGGATGTTGACGCCTTCGCAGTCGCCCGCACCCGCACCCGCGCCAGCGCCGGCCCGCCGGGGTCCTGATCGGGGGCGGGGGCTTCGGCGGCACGGAGCGCGAGAGCAGCGCGAGCGGGGCGGGATGGGGTGGAACGATTTAAGCGACCCCGGCCGACGCCATGCTATTCCGAAACCGGGTGCGGTCCGGGCGCAACCGGCGAAAAGCCCCCGCCGTCCCGCATACCTCACAGTTAGATGTTGACAAGCCTCACGGTGAGAGGCTTGATGCGCGGCCATGGCCAAGACCAATCCCAGTTTTCTCAACGGAGTGCCGGAGCTGCTGGTGCTGCGGCTGCTCTCGCGGCGGGCGATGTACGGCTACGAAATCGTGCAGGAGATTCGCCTCCAGACCAACGAGGGCCTGACCTTCGGGGAGGGCTGCATCTATCCGTATCTCCACTACCTGGAGGCGGAGAAATTTGTCCGCAGCCGCCGGCAGGAGGTCGGTGGGCGCAGCCGGAACTATTACGAACTGACCGCCGCCGGGCACAAGCGCCTCGCGCGCCTGACGGACGAATGGGCGCGGGTGGCCACGGCGGTCGCGGCGCTGATGGGAGGCCAGCATGCGTGACGACTTCTTTCTGCCGGCCCTGCGAGAGCAACTGGCCGTCCGGGGCTGTCCGCGGCCGGCGGCGCGCCGGATCCTGCGTGAAGCGGCTGAGCATCTCGAGGACCTTGAATTGACCGCCCGGAATGCCGGACGGGAGAACCCATCCGCGGAGGCGGCCGGCCAGCTGGGTGATCCCGCGGTGCTCGCGGAGCGCCATGTGAGCGCCCTGCGGCTGGCCTCGTGGTGGGGACGCCATCCTCTGGTGGGGCTCGGTTTGCTACCATTGTTGGCCGGGCCGGTGCTTTGGCTGGTGCTGCTGGGCGCGGGCATGGGCGGCGGCGCGTGGCTGGTGATTCAGCTCGGATTCGGTGGTTCTTCCAATGCTTTCAGCTTGGCGGCGGGTCACCCGGCGGTGTTTCCCTGGCTGTGGGTGGGGACGCGGATGATGGATGTGGCGGCGCTCGCGCTGACCACCCAGCTGTTTTGCTGGCGGGCGCGCCGGGCCGCGCTGGATCGGAGGTGGTTGCTGCCAGTCGGTGCCGTGCTTTCGCTGCAAGGCCTCTGGCTGGTCGCCCGGCTGCAACCGCACATGTTTTCAATTTTGTTCGCCCTGCCGCGCGGCTTACTGGGCCAGTTTGACTGGGCGCGGGCGGCGATACCGCTGCTGATCACCGCCCTCCACTGGACAGGCGCGCGCCGGGCCGTCGACCCGTCCGCGAGCGGAGCGGCGCGGAGCGGCGACGCGGCTGGCAGCTCCACCCTTTTCCTGCATGAAAACTAAACTGCCTCAGTTCTGTTTGTGCGCCGCCCTGTTGGGCGCTTGCTTCCTGACCGGATGCGTCGACGTGACGCGTTACACTTACAACGATGCGCCGCTGACTCCGGTGCGATTTGAATCGACCGCGGCGGAGCAGACCTTCTACGACGCCATTCTCGCCAAACGCTACCCGGCCGACGGCCCCCATGGCAACGTGACCCTCTATTTTAAGCCGCCGATTTGGTACGCCCACCGAACGCTGAAGTCGGCCCATGTCATCGTGAACGAAGCGGTGGCCGCCGCGGACAGCAACCACGACGGAGTGATCACGGAGGCCGAGGCCCAGGCGTTCGCCAAATCCGCCGGAGAGAAACGGCTGGCTGTGCAACGCGAACCAGCGGGGACGAACCCGGGACCGGTGGCCGGCGCGCCTTCGGCCTAGGGCGGATTAGATACAACTTTGGCCGAAATGGTAGGGTGAGGCGTCCCCGCCGAGCCGCGGCTCACCGAGGACGGTTCGCCCTACCCATGCAGCAATCGAGCGGCCACAGTTATTATGAATCTGCTCTAGCTACGCGTCGGCGTGGCGCACGGCGGTCGAAGGCTGGGTCCGCGAAGGGAGCCGCCCGGCAGCTCGAGCCTGTCTCATCGGGCGGCCCCGCGCCGGCCTCAGAACTTCAGGCTGGCGCCGGCGTAGAGACTCCGCGGATTGGCGGGATAACCGGGGATTTCGGCGTAGGCCGAGTTCAGCAGATTTTCGACGCGGGCGAACAGCGTGAGTCGGGCCGTGGCCTGCCACCGGACCATCGCGCGATAGGTGCCGTAGCTGGGCTGCGGCGTCGCGGTGAAGGCGCCGGGGGAGTAATCCTGCACACCCCTGACCCAGCGGCCGCCGAGCACGACCGACCACGCGTCCGTAGGCGTCCACGTGAGCGTGCTTTGCACCAGATGCTTGGGCCGGCCGATCAGAGGCGTGGCAGCGAGATCGTCGCGGGCTTCGAGGAAGGTGTAGTCGGCCTGCCAGGACAGCGTCGACCACGGGGTAAACTTCAGGCCCAGCTCCACACCGGTGTTGGTGTTCCGGCCGATGTTGGTCACCGTGAAGGCGGTGGAGTCATACTGGATAAGGTCGGTGACGCGGTTGTAAAAGTAGGTCGCGTTGGCCACCAGGAGGTGGTTGGCCAGCGGCTGCTCGAGTCCCAGTTCCCAACCGCGGGACCGCTCGGGCTGGAGCGCCGGGTTGCCGAAAAGGGCGGGCGATGTGTCCTGCACCGAGGGTGGGGCGAAGGCGGTCGCATAGCTCGCCTGCAGCAGCGTGCGCGATTCCGGCAAACGCCAGCTGCCCGCGAGGCGCCAGGTCGTGCTGTCGCCGTAGCTCGAGGTCGTGTCGTGACGCAATGCCTGGATCAGGTGCACGTCGGGATGCGGCTCCCATTGGGATTGGAGGAAGATGCCCGCGCTGGTGTCGGTCCGGAGAATGTCATCCCCCGGTGCGGTGAATCCGAAGGGCACGTCGCCGGTGCCGTCGTTGAAGCGTTTGGCTTCGGTGCGCAGCCAGGTGGCGCCCGCGGTCAGCAGCCAAGTGTCGGCGGCCCGGTAGGTCGCCTGGTAGTCGAGCTGGTTGCTCGTCACGGTGGTCGTGCCGTTGGCCCCGACCGACTCGTCGGCCGGCTGCGGGGCGGGGTAGGTGGAGGCCGAAAAGCCGGAGGGGCTGAGCTGTTGCCGGCTGAGCGAGTAGAACAGGCTCTCCTGGAAACGGTCGCCGGAATTCACGCGGAGTCCGGGCGAGACAGAAAACACCTCGGACTGGAGGCGCGCGAGCGGGTTGTTGACCGCGGTGGTGTCGGGGAAACCGGCGTCGCTCCGGAAGTAGCTCAACGAGAGGTCGAGCCGGGCGGGGCCGGTCACCTGCCAGCCGGCGGTCACGTTCGCGGCCTTGCGGTCGAGATCGTTGTTAGCGCGCGCATTGTCGGTCGAGAGCCAGCTGGCGGCGGCCGAGACATCGGCCTTGGTGGTGGCCGCACTGCCGGTCACCGCGGTCCGGACAGTATCAAAGGAACCGGCCTCGGCCGTGACCTGGCCTTCGGGCACGCCCGGTGTGGCGCGGTGTGAGATGAGGTTGATGACGCCGCCGATGGCGTTGCCGCCATCGAGCGCGGAGGACGGGCCGCGTAGGATTTCGATGTGGTCGATGTTGTCCAGGGTCAGATTGGAAAGGTCGAAGGCCCCGGCGAGCGCGGGCGGGAGCCGGCGGCCGTCGAGGGTAATCACGGTTTGCCGCGTCGGCGTGCCGCGGGTCAGCAGTCGTCCGGCGCCGGCTTCGGGACCGGGGCTGGTGAGATAAAGGCCGGGCACCATGCGGAGAACGTCGGCCGGGTCGGTGTAGCCGGCCTGGGTGAGGTCGGTAGCGGTGACCACCGTCACGGACGCGGCGGTTTCATCCCGGGGCGTCGGCGTGCGAGTGGCGGTGACGACGTAGGGTTCGAGCTGGACGGCCGGGGCGGACTGGCCGTGCAGGTGGGCGAGGGCGGTGGCCACGAAGGTGGCGCACGCGAGGAGTTTCCGGCCAACGGGGGCCGGGCGGTGTGGTTTCATGGGTGTCTGCTTTCTTCCGATGGCAAGAGCAGACCCCGGCCGTGGTCGGCTGGTGGTGGTGCTCTCACGCTTCATTTTTGCGATGAAGAGAGGCGGCCGGCGCGCGCAAAAGTTTCGCGCCGGACGTGTGAGCATCCGGGGACGGGTGTTCGGACTCCGCATGTGGGGCGCAAGCGCACAAATTCGCAGGCACCGGGAGCAAGGGCCAAGAATTTAGAATTCCTGTTCCCGGTTCCCTGAGACTTGAAACTTGTGCGTCCCGCGCCGGCCTCGCCCCCGCCTTCACCGGCTTTCACCGACTGGCTTGCCCGCGCGTCTGCCGCGCGGTGGAGGGTTGGACTGGTGCGTAACCGCAGCGCAACTGTGGCCGGTTTGCACGGCCTTTCCCGTTGTCCTGGATGAGTTGACTGAACAAAGAACGGCGACCCCGACTGCAACGCCCGCCGGCCGGTCTGGCAAAACACTTCCGTGCGCATGATTTGGCAAAGGTTGCGTATTTCCTGTCCGGCCGCCTGAGTCGCGGCAGTCAGGTCGATCCAAGCGATATATCAACATATACAGATGTAAAGATATGTTTCTTGCCAAAGCCGGCTCTTCGCCCCATGTTTCGCGCACGATGACCGCCCAAGCCCACGAATCCCCCGCCTTCGCCGCCCTGCGCACGCTGTTTGCGCAGCGCATCGCCATTTTGGACGGCGCGATGGGCACGATGATCCAGCGGCACCACCTGACCGAGGCCGACTTCCGGGGCGAACGCTTCCGGGCCCACCCGCACGACCTGAAGGGCAACAACGACCTGCTCAGCCTCACCCGCCCCGACATCATCGGGGAGATCCACCGCCAGTATTTCGCCGCCGGGGCCGACATGGTGGAGACGAACACCTTCAACTCCACCAGCATCTCGCAGTCCGACTACCATCTGGAGTCGATTGTGCCCGAGCTCAACCGGGCGGCGGCCGCCGTGGCCCGCCGCGCCGCGCAGCAGGCCGAGGCCGCCACGCCCGGCCGCCGCTGTTTCGTGGCCGGTGCTGTCGGTCCGCTCAGTCGGACACTCTCGATGTCCCCCGATGTCAACCGGCCCGACTACCGCGCCGTCACCTGGGACCAGGTCGTGGCCGCCTATGCCGAGCAGGTCCGTGCGCTGCTCGACGGCGGCGTGGACACGTTGCTCGTCGAGACCATCTTTGACACGCTCAACGCCAAGGCCGCGCTGTTCGCCATCCAGTCGGTCTTCGACGAGCGCGGCGGCGCGCGTGTGCCGGTGATGGTCTCCGTCACGATCACCGACGTCGCCGGGCGCACCCTGTCGGGTCAGACCATTGCGGCTTTCTACCACAGCATCGCCCACGCGCAGCCGTTCAGTGTCGGCATCAATTGCGCGCTCGGCGGCAAAGCGATGCGCCCGTATGTCGAGGAACTCGCCGCCATCGCGGACTGCTTCGTGTCGTGCTACCCGAACGCCGGCCTCCCGAATGCGTTTGGCGGCTACGACGAGACTCCGGCCGACATGGCCGCGGTACTCGGCGAATTCGCCGAGAGCGGATTCGTCAACCTCGTCGGCGGCTGCTGCGGCTCGACGCCCGACCACATCGCCGCCATCGCGGCGGCGGTCGGCAAATTCCCGCCCCGCGTCCCGCCGGTCCGCCCGGCCGCCCTGCGGCTGAGCGGGCTGGAACCGCTCATTGTCTCGTGATTCAAATTGAACCACGGAGTCACAGAGGACACAGAGCCAGAGTCCGGCCGGAGATTCCGCCGATCTTCCCTGTGTTCTCGGTGCCTCTGTGGTTAAACCCCATTTTTCTGTGACCAAATCCGCCTCCAGTTTCCTCGTCATCGGCGAGCGCACCAATATCACCGGCTCGCCGAAGTTCGCCAAGGCCCTCAAGGCCGGCGACTGGGACGCCTGCCTGGCCATCGCCAAGCAGCAGGTCGAGAGCGGCGCCAATGTCATCGACATCAATGTCGACGAGGCGCTGATCGACGGCGAGGCCACGATGGTGAAGTTCCTTAATCTCATCGCGGCCGAGCCCGATATTTCGCGCGTGCCGGTGATGCTCGATTCGTCGAAATGGACGGTCCTCGAGGCCGGCCTGAAATGCATCCAGGGCAAGGGCATTGTGAACTCCATTTCGCTGAAGGACGGCGAGGCCGAGTTCCTGCGCCGCGCCCGGCTGCTCACGCGCTACGGCGCCGCCGCGGTCGTGATGGCCTTTGACGAGCAGGGGCAGGCCGCGACCCGCGACGAGAAAGTCCGCATCTGTACCCGCGCCTACCGGCTGCTGGTCGACCGGGTGGGTTTTCCGGCGGAGGACATCATTTTCGATCCGAACATCCTCACCGTCGCCACCGGCATCGAGGAGCACAACAACTACGCGGTCGATTTTTTCGAAGCCACCAAGCTCATCAAGGCCACGCTCCCGGGGGCGAAGGTCAGCGGCGGCGTTTCCAACGTCTCATTCTCTTTCCGCGGCAACAATCCCGTGCGCGAGGCGATGCACACGGCGTTTCTCTACCATGCGATCGGCGCGGGCCTGGACATGGCGATTGTCAACGCGGGCATGCTCGGCGTCTACGCGGAGATCGAGCCGCAGCTCCGTGAACGGGTGGAGGATGTGCTCCTCAACCGCCGCCCGGATGCGACGGAGCGGCTGGTCACCTTCGCCGACGAGCTCAAGGCCAGGGAAACGTCGGCCAAGGACGGCGGCTCAATCCCAAATCCAAATGCCAAAATCCAAAATGCCGACGCCTGGCGGAACGGCTCGGTCGAGTCCCGGCTCGCGCACGCGCTCGTGAAGGGCATCGACCAGTTCGTCGAGGCCGACACGGAGGAGGCCCGCGCCAACACCGCCAAGTATCCGCGCCCGCTCCACATCATCGAGGGCCCGCTGATGGACGGCATGCGGATTGTCGGCGACCTTTTCGGTGCGGGGAAGATGTTTCTCCCGCAGGTGGTGAAATCCGCCCGGGTGATGAAGCGATCCGTCGCCTACCTCACGCCGTTCATGGAGGAGGAGAAACGCCAGCTCGTCGCGGGCGGCGGCACCGCGAAGCCCAACGGCAAATTTCTCATCGCGACGGTCAAGGGCGACGTCCACGACATCGGCAAAAACATCGTCGGGGTCGTTCTCGCCTGCAACAACTACGAGGTGATCGACCTCGGCGTCATGGTGCCGTGTGACAAGATCCTCGCGACGGCGAAGGAGCGGGGCGTGGACATCATCGGCCTCTCCGGACTGATCACGCCCTCGCTCGACGAGATGGTTCATGTGGCGAAGGAAATGAAGCGCCAGGGCTGCACGGTCCCGCTGCTCATCGGCGGTGCGACCACCAGCCCCGCCCACGCGGCGGTGAAGATCGCGCCGGAATACGCGCCGGGCGTCGTCCATGTGCTCGACGCTTCCCGCGTGGTCAACGTGGTCAGCGCGCTGCTCTCCCCGGAGCAGAAGCCCGCCTTCCTCGCCGGCAACTCGGAGAAGCAGGAGCGCCTCCGGAACGAGTTTGCCGCGCGCCGCAACCAGCGCCCGCTGCTTTCGCTCGCGACCGCACGCGCGCGCCGCCCGACCTTTGACTGGGCCGCCGCGGACATCCCGCGTCCGGAGTTCCTCGGCACCCGGGCATTCTCCTCGGCGGCCTCGGAGGGCGGCCAGAGGCCAGAGGCCGGAGGTCAGAAGTCAGAACCGGCCAAATTGACGGACGGTCAACTGACGCTCGCCGAGATCGCCGGCTACATCGACTGGGGGCCGTTCTTCAGCGCTTGGGAACTGCACGGACGCTATCCCGATATCCTCCAGGATCCGGTTGTCGGCGCCGAGGCGACCAAGCTCTTCAATGACGCGCAGCGGCTGCTGGCGCGGATTGTCGCCGAGCAGCGGTTCACCGCCAAGGCGGTGATTGGCTTTTGGCCCGCCAATGCCGTGGGCGACGACATCGAGGTCTACGCCGACGAACAGCGCAGCCGCGTGCTGGCGACGTTTCACCAGCTCCGCCAGCAGATGGAAAAGCCGGCGGGCCAGTTTAACCACTGCCTGGCCGACTTCGTGGCGCCGAAGGACAGCGGTCGGCTGGACTACCTGGGCGGCTTTGCCGTCACGGCGGGCCACGGGGTGGAGGAGTTTGCGGCCGGATTCCGGGCGCAGCACGACGATTACAACGCGATCATGGCCCAGGCGCTCGGCGACCGGCTGGCCGAGGCCCTGGCCGAGCTGATGCACAAGCGCGTGCGCGATCACTGCGGCTATGGTCGCTCGGAAAATCTCACAATGGCCGAGATCATCCGAGAAAAATACCGCGGCATCCGCCCGGCGCCCGGCTATCCGGCGTGCCCGGACCACACCGAAAAGCCGGGGCTGTTCGCGCTCCTGGGCGCGACCGACGCGACCGGCATCACCTTAACGGAGAGCTGTGCGATGTCCCCGGCGAGCAGCGTGAGCGGCTGGTATTTCAACCATCCCGACTCGAAATATTTCGGCGTCGGCAAACTCGGCCGGGACCAGGTCGAGGACTACGCCAAACGCAAGGGCCAGACCCTCGCCGAAGCCGAGAAATGGCTCGGACCGTATTTGGACTACGAGACAACCTAAGCATCTGGACGCAGGGGAACCCTCATGAAAGTCGCCAAATCCAAAGCCAAGCTGTCCCCCCAACAGTGCGATGCACTGCTCACTGCATTGCAGGATCGTTTCGACAACAACCTGAGCCGCCATGCCGGGATCGACTGGCCGAAGGTGAAGGCGCGGCTGGACGCGAATCCCGACAAACTCTGGACGCTCGCCGAGATGGAGCGCCTAGGCGGTGAGCCGGATGTCATCGGTCAGGACAAGGCGACGGGTGAATATCTCTGGGTTGATTGTTCGGCGCAGAGTCCGGAGGCCCGCGCCAGTCTTTGCTATGACCGCGAGGCTTTGGATGCCCGGAAAAAATTCCCGCCGAAGGGCTGTGCCACGGAGCTGGCCGCGGCGATGGGGGTCGAACTGCTGACGGAGGAGCAATATCAGGCGCTGCAGCAAGTGGGGGAATTCGACACGAAATCGTCCAACTGGCTGAAAACGCCGCCGGCGATTCGGAAACTCGGTGGGGCGATTTTCGGCGACCGCCGTTTCGGCCGCGTGTTCATCTATCACAACGGCGCGGACTCCTACTACGGCGGGCGTGGTTTCCGTGGCATCCTCAAGGTCTGATCCCAATCGCCCGCCGGATTGACTCTTTTGTAGGGCCTCACCTCGCGTGAGGCCTGGCTGATTTCCCTTGCGGCCGAGGCTCGACGCAAGGTCGAGCCCTACAATGTTACAGCAAACCGCAAATGGCGTGAGTCCGGACCGGGTGATTTTCAGCTGAGTGCGGTTAGTTTTTCGCTTTTCTTATATTTAGTGCTTGCATAATTAAGCCATAACTTAAATGTATTCGGCATGCAGAGCCTTGCCGCCATCGCCGATCCGACCCGCCGCCGCATTGTGGAGCTGCTCGCCGAGCGTGAGCGGACCGCGGGGGAACTCGTTGCGGAGTTCGACGTAAGCGCCCCGGCGATTTCCCAACACCTGAACGTGCTCCGGGCGGCCGGGCTCGTCACCACCCGGGCCGTCGGGCAGTCGCGGATCCAGGCGCTGAATCCCGACGGGTTTGACGGCCTTGAGGACTGGCTGCAACAAACGCGGTCGGTCTGGTCGCGCCGGCTTGACGCCTTGGAGCGCGAGCTGCGCGCGGAGGACGAGGCCAACGCCCGAAAGGCACCGAAGAAACCTTCCTCATGAAAACCAACGAACAATACGGAAAGTTCACCAGTCCGGCCGAGGTGCGCATCGTCCGCACCCTGCCGGGTCCGATCGAGCGCATCTGGGAATACCTCACTGATCCCGAGAAACGGGCCCGCTGGTTTGCGGGCGGTCCGATGGAACCGAAGCAGGGCGGCAAGGTGGAGCTCTTCTTTCAGCACAAGCAGATCGCGCCTGATGAAACTCCGCCCGAGAAGATGAAGCACGTGCAGGATCCGGGCTTCAAGATGCCGGCCACCGTGCTGCGCTGGGAACCGCCGCATGTGCTGAGCTACACGTTCGACGACGACTCCGATGTCACGTTTGAGCTCACGGAACAGGGAAAAAGCGTGCAACTCGTGCTGACGCACCGCAGTCGCGGCACCGATCTGCCGTACATCACCGGCTACGCGAGCGGCTGGCACACGCACCTCGCGCAGCTCATCGCGCAGCTTGAAGGCGCGCCGCGTCCGCCATTCTGGCCGATGCATGCCAGGCTCAAGGACGAATACGTCAAACTCCACGCCGCCGCGCCGCAGGCCTAGACCACTCTGAGATTATTGGTAGGGACGCATCTCCGAGGCATCCGCGAACTCACCCAACGGACGGCTCGGAGAGCCGTCCCTACCGTCGGTCAGATCAACCCAAGGCCACTGCCTTGTCCTCACCCAACCATCCCGAACCAACCACGTCATTGTTCAACTCCACCACCCATGAAAAAGCCTGCCCTCGAAAACCATCCCGTTGTCTCCCCCGAAAAATGGCTCGCGGCCCGTCGCGAGTTTCTCCGCGAAGAAAAGGAATTCTCCCGCCTGCGCGACCGCCTTGCCAAACGCCGGCGGGCGCTGCCGTGGGTCCGCGTCGATAAGCCTTACGCCTTCGCCGCGCCGGGCGGTCGGGTGTCCCTGGCCGACCTGTTTGACGGGCGCAGCCAGCTCATCGTCTATCACTTCATGCTCGCCCCCGGCTGGGAGGAGGGCTGCCGCGGCTGTTCGTATGTGTCGGATCACTTTGACGGCGCACTCGCGCACTTGAACGCCCGCGACGTTTCCTTCACCGCGGTGTCGTCGGCCCCGCTGGCGGAAATCCGCCGGTTTCAAAAGCGGATGGGCTGGAAGTTCAACTGGGTCTCGTCGCACGGCACCGATTTCAACCGCGACTTTGGCGTGGCGTTCACTCCGGCGGAAGTCGAGGCGGGTCGGGCCGACTACAATTTTGCCCGCAATGACATCGGAGCGGAGGAGATGCCCGGCCTCTCTGTCTTTGCCCGCGGTGAAGACGGGGCCGTCTGCCGTACCTACTCGACCTACTCGCGCGGGCTCGACCTGCTGATCGGCACCTACAACCTGCTGGATCTCGTGCCGAAAGGGCGCGACGAGGATGCCGAAGCGCCCATGAAGTGGGTCTGTCTGCACGATGCCTACGGCCATGTCGCGACGGCTAGCTAACATGTGCCGGCATTCCTTCCACACACTGGCGCCATTCGCGCTCCTTGCGCTGGCGCCCAAATGCCTGGTGTGTCTGGCGGTCTATGCCGGGCTCGGGGTGGCGCTGGGCCTCACCGGACCGGAACTTTGCGGTGCGCCCGCCTCGGGAACTGGAGCGGTGATGTCCTGGCTTTCGGCTGCCGGAGTGGCCGTCGGAATTGTCGCGGGAATCGTGTGCGGACGCAGGAGCATCCGGCAGCGGCGTGCGGACACCGGAACCGCGACGGTTGAGGGTGGGTAGGTATCCAAGGGCAATCCTGTCCCGCCGCTCACGCAGCGGGCTACGGGAAATTGTCTCCGGTCGGGGTAGCTCTGCGCGTGAGCGCGGAGACGCTGGAGCATGGGCGTTTCGAGCGAACCGTGAGGGCTAATGCGCTCCCCCTTCCCCGGGCTACGGTTTTAGTCCGAGGAGCCGGGCGGGGTTCTGGCGGGTGATGAGGTCAAGGTCGGCGTCCTTGATGCCTTCCGCTTTCAGCGCGGTGATGAAAGCGCGCAGGCCGTCGGTGTGGACCGGCGTGTTGGGCTGGCCGAGGTCCGACGAGATCAGGAAATGCTCCGCGCCCACGGCGCTGATTGCCCGGGCGCAGTCGGCCACCGGCACGCCCTGGCCCGCGGGAGGCGGAAGGTGGGTGAGCCAGGTGAACTCCATCATGACGCCGAGTGCGGCCAGGCGCTGCATCTGCTCCGGCGTCGCCCGGGTGGAGTCGGCCAGCACATGGGTCGCGAGCAGGCGCTTCACGCCCGCCGCGCGCGCGGCGGTGAAGACCACCAGCGCCTCGGCGGCGGAGGAATGGCCCGAGGCGAGGATGAGGTCGTGGGTGGCGACCAGCGGGAAGATCTCGGCGAGGGCGGGCACCGGCTGGCCGTCCCGCACGACGGAGACGAACGGCCGGTCGGCCTTGGAAAACTTCACCTGGTTTTCCGCGTCGAAGGTCGGCAGCCAGACCACCTTCCCGCGCTGGCCCTCGACCTCGACCATGCGGCGGACGGCTTCGGGATTGATCCCGCCCATCGACCGGTTGAGGACGATGCCGCCGAAGACCTCAATGCCGCCGATCTCCTGCATGGCGAGCTGCGCGAGCGCAGCGGTGGTGACGAAGTGGTTCTTGAGCACCACGGCGCGCATGCCCGCGGCCCGGGCCTGGCGGACCACCTCGAAACTGTTGAGCGAGCGCCCGGTGGTGTCGGGCGCGGAATGGGCGTGAAAGTCGATCACGCCGGCGAGGGAGACGGTTTCCGGCGGCGGCTCGACGGCGGCGGCACGGAGCACGGTGGCAAGCAGACCGGCGAGCAACAGGGTGGGGCGCATGGGTGGCGGGACGGGTTCCGGAAAAATCAGCGGTTGAAGGGTGTTTCGGTCACCCAGTGGAAACTGTGGAAAAGGTTGAACTTGGTTTCATCGACGCGCCGCAAGGTCACGCGCAGCGTCGCCCCATCCAATGTGCCGGCGAGCTGCAGCCGCCCGGGCTCCGGCAGCGTGTAGTTGATTTCCACCGGCGGGTCGCCCTCGTGCGCGGGGGCGAGCGTGATCCGGCCTGGTCCGGGCACGGCTTTGACCAGCCAGCGGCCGCGGGAGGTGTTGTCCATCCGGCGTACCGCCAGCGCGCCGTAATCCCCGATGATCAGCGTCCGCCAGCGGGCGGTCTCGGTGGTGAGCGGCGGCACTGGCGTGCCGTCGCGCTCGAAGGTCTCGACGTTCCAGAGGCCGCGGAGCTCCGCAGGTGCGGGAGTGAACTGGGCCGCAATCAAGGCCTGCTCGGCGAGCTGGTGGGCGACACCGCCATAGACCAGTCCGCCTACGAACAGTACCCGGGCGACCGCGGCGGCGGGGCGCATCCGGCCGCGCGGCCAGGCGGGCCCGGGGGGCGCGGCGGCGGCGGGGCGGTTCAGCATGAACACCGCCATCAGCCGCCCGTGGTCGGGCCACGCCAGCCAGACCGCCATCGCGAGCAGGTGCGACGAATAGAGCTTCACCGGCACGTCGTAGCAGAAGTTGAGCAGGACGACGTTGAGCATCACGCCGGCCGTGACGAGCGCACCCAGCAGGGTGGTGCGGCGGAAAAAGAGGAGGGTGCCGCCGACCAACTCGGCGAGGCCGGAGAAGGCCTGATAGGCCGGCGAGAAGCCCATGAAATTCCAGAGCACGCCCTCCGGCGAGAATTCGTTGAGTGGCTCCAGCAGCCTGTAAAAGGAGGGGGTGGGAAACTGCGTGGGCGGAATCAGCTTCATGAAGCCGTAGTGCAGCATCGCCGCGCCGAGCAGGTAACGGACGATCGTGCGCCCGGCCTCCTGGACCGTTGGGTCGTGCCGGCGCGCGCGATCGCACGCGGCCCAGACCGCGGCACCCGCGAACGCGAGCACGAGCAGGCACCAAGCCTGGATCCAGTCGAGGGTGGTGTCACTGCTGCCGGACGGCCCGGTGTAAATCGGACCACTAAGGCCGAGCACGGCGCGCCCGATCCATGGCGCGATCCGCCGCCAGCCCTCGTTTAGGGACGCGTCCACCCGGCCCAGTCCGGGCACGACCCAGAAAAACTGCAGGAGGGCGTGCAGACCGAGGTAGAGCGGAAAGAACCGCGAGCCGAAGCGGCGCAGCCAGCTGGTCGGAGAATCTGCCGTGGAATCCATGGGGCGGAAATGGCGAGTCCGGGCGAGCGTGCCGTCCGGTCCCGAAAATGCGACTGCCAAGTGGTGACACCGGAGGGCCGCGATCGGCCACCCGGCTGCGGCCGGGGCCAATGACGGTGCGTGCTCGGGCTGTTGCGTGATGCCAGGACGGGCGTTGGGTTCGTGGCCCCGCGGGCTGCTGGTGCGATGCCGCTTTCAATTTCGGCCATTCGGGATTAAGCTGGGGAAGCCGTGAACACGTTATTGGTTTACCCGGAGTTCCAGGACACCTTCTGGAGCTTCAAACATGCGTTGAAATTCATCCGCAAGAAGGCGGCCCTGCCCCCGCTCGGTCTGCTCACCTTCGCCGCGATGCTGCCCCCGGGGTGGGAAAAGCGGCTGGTCGACACCAATGTCCGGAAGCTGCGGGACCGCGACCTTGCCTGGGCCGACCTCGTCTGCATCAGCGCGATGATCGCCCAGCAGGACTCGGTGCGCGAGCTGATCGCGCGCTGCCGCGCGGCGGGCAAGACCATCGTGGCCGGAGGACCGCTCTTCACCCGCGCTCACGACCAGTATCCCGACGTCGATCACTTTGTGCTCAACGAAGCCGAGGAGACGCTGCCGGAGTTCCTGCACGATTTCGCGGCCGGCCGGGCCCGGCGGGTTTATTCCACCCCGGGCTTCGCCAACCTGCGGGACACCCCGGTGCCGCTCTGGGAGCTGGCGGAGCTGTCGCAGTATGGCTCGATGAGCCTCCAGTTTTCCCGCGGCTGCCCCTTTGACTGCGAGTTTTGCGATGTGACGGCACAGTTTGGCCACCGGCCCCGGCTCAAGTCCGCCGCGCAGGTCACCGCCGAGCTCGACCGCCTCCACGCCGCGGGCTGGCGCGGCCCGGTGTTTTTTGTCGACGACAACCTGATCGGCAACAAACACGTCCTCAAAACCGAGCTGCTGCCGGCGCTGATCGCCTGGCAACGGCGGCACCGGCGCGGGCTGCCGTTCTACACCGAGGCCTCGATCAACCTGGCCGACGACCCGGAGCTCCTGCGCCTGATGAGCGAGGCGGGTTTCGACACGGTTTTCATCGGCATCGAGACGCCTGATGCCGCGAGTTTGGTGGAGTGCAATAAGCGGCAGAACCAGGGCCGAGACCTGGTGGCCGACGTGAAACGCATTCAGCGCGCGGGGCTGCAGGTGCAGGGCGGGTTCATCGTGGGCTTTGACAGCGATGCACCGAACATCTTCCAGCGGCAGGTGGACTTCATCCAGCAGAGTGGGATTGTGACCGCGATGGTCGGTCTGCTCAACGCGCTCCCCGGTACGAAACTCCACGCCCGGCTTGCGCGCGAGGGCCGCCTGACCAGCCGCACCACCGGCAACAACGGCGACGGCACGCTCAATTTCACCTCGCGCATGCCGTCCCGGCAGCTGGTCGACGGCTACAAGAGCATCCTGCGCCGCATCTATGCACCGCGGCCGTATTATCAGCGCATCCGCACGCTCCTGCGGGAGTACCGGCGGCCCCGGATCGCTGGCGCGATGAGCTGGCGGCATGGGCTCGCGCTGGGCTATTCGGGCCTGCGGCTGGGGATTCTCGGCCGCGAACGTTTTCAGTACTGGCGGCTGATGCTCTGGACGCTGTGCCGCCGGCCCTCGCAGCTGCAACTCGCCGTGACGCTCGCGATCTACGGCCACCACTTCCGCAAAAGCTGCGCCGCCATCGGGGTGTAGCTCCGGCCTGCGGACTGCCGGGCACGGCGGAACCCGCTTGCCGGCCGCGGGTCCCAATCGCACCCTGCCGCCCGCGATGCGTTCCCCTTCCCGTCCCTTCTTCCGCCCCTGGCGCGGAGCCATGCTGGCCGGGTTGCTGGTCCTGACCGGGTGCGAACAGTATCCCCACACCCGGGCGGCGTTTGCCGGCGCGACCGTCAACGGCCAGCCGCTACGCCTGATGCTCGACACGGGTTCACCGATCACCTTCCTCACCGATGACGCCGCGCGCCGGTTCGGGCTGTCCTTTCCCCCGCTGTCAAACCGCTTGGCGGGCGATGGCAACCGGCCGATGGCCCTCACGGGTCCCGTGCGTTTCGGGGTGGGCCCGGATATTCTCACCGTCCCCCTGTTGATCCGGTCCGGCGAGGAATGGGAAGGGATGGTCGGCTGGCCGGACATCCGGAAGAACATTCTCGTGTTTGATGCCGACCGGCGCACCATCCGTCGCGTGACCGAGCTGCCGCCCGAGACGGCCGGCTGGTTGAAGCTGACGCTGCATCGCGGACCCTACCTGGCCCTCGACACCACCGGGCCGGACGGCCGGCTGGCGACACTGCTGATCGACACTGGCGCACCGCAGGGCATCGCTGTGCCGCCGGGCGAGTGGAAGACCTGGCGCGGGACGCACTCCGGCGTCGCCACGACGTCGGAGCAATATGACGCGCCGGGCGTGGGCAATGTGATGTTTGAGGAGGCTTGGGCGGCGGAATACCAACTGGGCGGACTGACGCTGACGGATGTGCCGGTGCGCAGGGCGGTGCCGTTTGAAGTCGAGCTCTTCAACCACTATGCCGGCACCCTCGGAATGTATGCGCTGATGCGGCTGGAGCTGGTGATCGACGGGTTTCACGGGGTGGCCTACCTGCGGCCGCGGCCCCCACCGGGTCCACCCTATCCGGGGATCCGTCGGCCCGACGCCGGCGCCGCTCCCGCTGCCAGCCCGGGACAAAACGGAAACTGGTCGGTCGCTGCTGATGTGCGGCTGGATCCGGGCCACCTTCATCTGACGGCAGGAAATTACAAAGTCCGCGGGGGTGACTTCGCCGGCGCCATCGCCGATTTCACCCAGGCGATCGAGCTCGATCCGGAGAACGCCGACGCCTATGCCAGCCGGGGGGCGGCCAGGGCCTACAGCGGCGCCGATCCGACCGCAGACTGGGACCGCGCCCTCCGGCTGGATCCGGAGAGTTTCATCACCCGGTTCAACCGCGCGATCTACCGGATGAGTCAGCGTAACTATGCGGGGGCGCTGGCCGACCTTGACCGGGCGCTGGCCACCCCGCCCGACGGGGCGGCTTACGTGCGCCTGCGTTTGTTCCGTCAACTGTTGCTGCTCCGGCTCGGGCGGCTCCCGGCCGGATCCGACCCGCCCGCGACCACGCGAACTCCGGTCTGGCTGTCGGTACTGGACCGGTTTGCGGTCGGCAACCTGACGGAAACGGATTTTCTGGCCGCGGCGGCGAAAGGTGCGCCCGAGGTGGTGGAGCAGCAGCAGGGCGAAGCCCTCTATTTCGTCGGCATGGTGCGCCGGTTAAAGGGGGACGACGCCGGGGCGCGCACGTTCTGGGAACGGTGTCTGGCGCGCGGTCACGCGGCCGACGCGCCGGCGCGGTTCGCCCGCGACGAACTGGCGCGGCTCGACGCGGCCGACGCCCAATGAAGGCGCGGTCAGCGCTGCTACCGACTGCGGAGCGTGGGCGGCCGCCGGCAGCGCCGCCACCCGGCGGCGGCGGGCCGGGAGCAGAGGCGGAGCAGGGCGGCCGTGAGCTTCAGGCCGAGGCGGCGAATTGCGCGAGCCATGCGAGTTTTTCCTCCCGGGTTTTTTCGAACGGGTTGCGGTAGACCGCATCGTTGAGGACGAGCAGGTCGATGTCGGTGTTGAGAAAACATTCCCAGCCCTCCGCGGCGGTGCGGACGATGGGTTGCCCGGAGACGTTGAACGAAGTGTTGATCAGGATGGGCACGCCGGTCAGGGCGTCGAAGGCGCTGATGAAACGGTGAAAGTCGGGATGCACCGATGGGCGTACCGTCTGGAGGCGGGCGGAAAAGTCGACATGGATGACGCTCGGAATCGCGCAGCGCGGAAAATCGAGCCGGGCCCGGAGCGAGAGGAGGCCGGCCGGCGGCGGCACGCGCAGCCCGGGCCGGAGCGGCGCGACGTAGTTCATGTAGTCCGACTCCGCGGTCGAATCGAACCAGTCGCCGACCCGCTCGGCGAGGATCGCGGGCGCAAACGGGCGGAACGACTCGCGGAATTTCACGGCGAGATTCAGCCGCGACTGCATGCCGGGCGCGCGGGGGTCGCCGAGAATGGACCGCGCTCCGAGGGCACGGGCTCCGAGCTCCATGCCGCCGCGGACCACGGCGACGATTTTGCCGGCCGCCAGCTGCCCGGCGACAAAGGCGTGGAGGTCGCCGCCGGTGGGCACCCGATAGGCTTCGGCTGCGGCTGGTGCGGGGCCGGGATCGCTGCCGAGGCCGAATCCGCGCGGATCAATCGGAAACGGGGTGCCCCCGTGAAACTCGCGCTCGAAGAGCAGGGCGGCCCCGAGGCCGGAGCCCATGTCCCCGCCCACGGGCGAGTTAAACAGGGTGGGGAAGACCGCCTCGGCGCGGAGCCGGCCGGCCGCAACACAGTTCTGGGCGCAGCCGCCGCAGAACAGCAGGTTGTCCTCGCCGGTCTGGGCCCGAAGAAAGCGCGCCATCTTGAGGACCTCGGCCTCGAAGATTTGTTGGAGGGATGAGGCCAGATCCAGGTGGATCTCTTCGAGCGGGTCCCCGGGCGCGCGGATGGGTATGCCGAGCTCCCCTGCGACCCACGGCAGGGCGGCCTGCAGCGAATCCGGGTTGAACCGGACGGCGTTGCGGAGGCGGAAGCCGCCCTCGGCGTCGGTCGTGAACAGGCGGCCCAGCGCGGTGGTCTGGCGCGGCGCGCCATAGGGGGCGAGGCCCATGACCTTGTATTCAGATCCAAATGACGGAAAACCGAGGAAGCGGGTGATGAGGGTGTAGAACAGGCCGAGGCCGTTTTCGTAGGGTTGTTCCCAGAGGAGCTGCAGCTCGCCGTGGCTGATGATGCCGGCGCTGGCGGAGCCGTCTTCGCCCTTGCCGTCGACGCAGAGGAACGCGGCGCGCGTGAAGGGGGAGGTGTGAAACGCGCCTGCGACGTGCGAAAGATGGTGCCACGCATGGTGCAGGCGGGCGGTGGGCAGCAGCGCGCGGGCCTGTTGCGCATAGAGGCTGCCCCAGCCCTCGGGCAGGAGACGGCCGAGGGCGCGGGTCAGGGCGTTGCCGGGCCGGCCGGTGAGATCGAAGAGCAGGCTTTGCAGGCCCTTCTCGGCCAGGACGGCGTCGGTGACGTCGCCGGGGGCGAGGCCGGCGGCGGCCAGGCAGTCGGCGATTGCCCGTTGGGGAAAGGCGCCGTCGTGCTTGCGCCGGGAAAAACGCTCCTCCTGCGCGGCGGCGATGAGTTTTCCGTCGACCAGGAGGGCCGCATTGGCGTCGTGGCCGAGGAGACCGCCGACACCGAGAACGACGCGGCGCGGGGTGGGAGAGGCGTGGGGCCGGGTGGGCATCGGGCAATGGAAGCGGCCGGGTCCGTGCAGGGTGGGTAAATCAGGGGGCCGCGGGGCTCGCGCGGTTCCACGGCGCCCGGGCCAGCAGCAGACCCATGCCGCAAAAATCGGTGATACCTGCGAAGACCAGACCCGCACCGACAAAGCCGGCCAGCCAGACAAAAGCGGGGTGGACCCATTGCGCGAGAATCACTCCCGAGAGCACAAACGAGCCGGCTGCGATGCGCACCTGCCGTTCCAGGCTGATGGCTTTGTTGTGGCTGCGCACGGCCGGGAGGCCGGCTGCGAGCCACGCTTCGGTGCCGCCGGTCACCACCACCGGTTTCGCGAAGCCTTCCCCGGCGAGCCGGTCGGCGGCGGCGAGGGCGCGGCGGCCGGTCTGGCAGAGCAGGTAAACGGGTGCGGTGCGGTCGGTGTGGCCGGCGGCGGCGAGGGCAGCGGTGGAGACATCGGGCAGGGGCAGGTTGCGCGCCGGGGCGGCGTGGACCTCGGCGAATTCGGCGGGGGTGCGCACGTCGATCACCATGCAATTCGGGGCGGTGGACAGCTCGCGGGCGAGCTCGGCGGCGGTGATGGTGGCGTGGTTCATGGGAATGGCGGGCGGTGCTTCTGCGGTTGGCCGGTGACGGCCTTTGGCGGCGCGTCAAATGCAGCGCCACCCGGCAGAACAGCAGGAAAAACGTTGCAAGGCAAGCAGGTGCCGCAGGGGTGACGTCCGCCGACGGCGAATTTTTTCCCTGACGCGGGGGGGGCTGTTGTGGTTCGCTCCCTTCATGGCCCGCCCTTCCACCGAACTGCAACCCCGGCTCCGTCTGATGGTGGCGGCCAAGGAGGCCTTTGGCCCGGGCAAGGCCAGACTCCTTGGTCTGATTGCCAAGACTGGCTCGATCAGGTCGGCCGCCGGACAAATGAACATGTCCTACAACCGCGCCTGGACCCTGGTGCGACACATGAACGGATTTTTCCTCGAGCCGCTGGTCGAAAGCGCCCGCGGGGGAAAAGCCGGAGGCGGGGCGACCCTGACCGCCACCGGCCGAAAGGTGCTCGGGCTCTACCTCCGCATGGAACGAACCTGCCATCAGGCCACCCGGACCGATGGACTGGCGCTGCGCCGGTTGCTGCGGTAGCGGCGCGCGCGCTTCAACGTTGGAGCGAGAGCCGGATTTGACCTTGGCAGTGCGCCCGTCTGGCTGGTTGGACCACTTGGCCAGAACGATCGCTGGTTTGGTTTGCGGGCTGGTGTTCGAACTGGTCGGATCGCGGGGTTCAGGGTGCATGCACGGTGGTTTGGACCCGGTCGTTTCCGCATGGCCCACGCTCTGCCGATGGCGATGCCGGTCCAAGGCGAACATGCGCGATCGGCGTCAGCACCCCGCCCCATCGCGTCTGGCCGGCTTAGCGATATACTTGACAGAATATAACGAATCCCTTTTTTCGCTTCATGCGCTCCCTTCCGCAACTGAACCGAATTCGGCCCATTCTCGCCGTCAGCGTGGCGCTTTTCGCCCTCCGGGCCGGCGCCCAACCTTCGATGGAGGAGCGACTCCAGAAGCTGGAGGGACAGGTGAGCGCCCTCCAGACAGAAAATGCCGACCTCCGAAAGGCGCTGGGGGTGGACGGCCGCACGGGGCAGACGGTCGTGGTGCCGGGCGGCAGGGAGCCCACGCTGGCCATCGGCGGGTTGGTGCAGGCGCAGGGGGATTTTGGCGAGAAGGGCGACTCCCGTTTTGCCACCGCCAACGACCGTTTCTACCTGCGGCGGGTGCGCCTCAACGCCACCGGGCGGTTCCTGGAGGAGTTTGATTTCCGGGTGGAGCTCGACCTGTCCAATTCGCTGGCCGAGACCGCCGCGCTGCGGGCACAGCTGACGGACGCCTACATCAATTGGAACCGCTATGATTTCGCCAACCTCAAGTTTGGACAGTTCAAAACGCCCTTCGGCTATGAACAGCTCTACAGCGACCCCAAGCTGCTCACCATCGAGCGTTCGCTCGTGAACGACCGGCTCACGGTGGGCCGTCAGATCGGCACACAGGTGAGCGGTGATCTCTTGGACAAGCGCCTGTCCTACGCGGCCGGCGTCTTCAACGGCACCGGGGTCAACACCTCGGCCAACGATAACAACCAGTTCATGTGGGTCGGCCGCGTTGCCGGCACGGCCTGGCAGGGCAGGGTGTTGGATGAGGACACGCGCTGGTCGCTGGGGGTGAATGCGCTAACCTCCAAGGACACGGCGGCGGCGAGCCAGCCCACGGAGTTCGGTTTCGACGTCGTGCCCGGCGGGGCGAAGGACAACATTTTTACGGGCAGCCGGCTCGGCGAAGGGGTGGACACCCAGCTGCATCTCGGGCGGCTTGATCTCTGGGCGGAATATCTGCGCACCCGTTTCCGTCCCACCGACCAGATCCCCTATGCGACCTTCGCTTCCGATGGCTGGGATGCGCAACTGTCGTTTTTTCTCGTGCCGAAGGAGCTGCAGTCGGTGCTGAAATACGACACTTTTGACCCCGATCTGAAGGTGTCAGCAAACTCGACCAGCACCTGGACGCTGGGTTTGAACTGGTTCCTCAAGGGTGACGATCTCAAGGTTCAGCTCGACTATCTTCGCACCCACGTCGACGGTCAGGCCGCCCACGACGACAAGATCCTGGTGCGCATCCAGACCATTTTTTAAGGGCTTCTCATGAAAACACTCCGCCGTTTTGTCTGCTTCTTTGCCCTTGTCGCGCTGCTCGGACGGCTCGCGGGTGCCGAGCTCAGCGTGTTTGCCGCCGCCAGCCTGTCGGATGCGATGAAGGAGCTGGCTGCGCTCCACGAGAAGAACACCGGGGACATCGTCCGGCTCAATCTCGGGGCGTCGAGCACCCTCGCCGTGCAGATCCGGGAGGGCGCGCGGGCCGATGTGTTTTTCTCGGCCGACGAAGCCTCGATGGACCGGCTCGCCGCGCTGATTGATCCGGCCACGCGGCGGAGTCTGTTGTCCAACACCCTCGTCATTGTGGTGGCGGCGGACAGCAGCCTGAAAATCGCCGCCCCGGCCGACCTCGCCAAGCCCGAGGTGCGGCGGCTGGCGCTCGCCGAGCCGCAGACCGTTCCCGCTGGAATCTACGCCAAGCAGTATCTGCAGAAGCTCAACCTGTGGAAGGCGGTCATCGACAAAACCATTCCGACGGAGAACGTGCGAGCGACCCTGGCGGCAGTGGAAAGCGGCAACGTGGATGCAGGCATCGTGTACAAGACGGATGCGCTCATTTCGAAAAAAGTGCGCGTGGCGTATGAGGTGCCGTTCACGGAGGGGCCGGTAATTTCATATCCAGTCGCGCTGGTGAAGGACGGGAAGAATCCGGCCGGCGCAGCTAAATTCCTGGCCCTGCTGGCCTCCTCGGAGGGCCGCGCGGTGTTCGCAAAATTTGGCTTTCTCCCAGGTCCGGCGAAGTGACCGATCCAACTTCCGTGTCACCGTTCACCATCCACGACGGGCAAGGCCTTCGGGGGTGAACAACTGGCCGGCGGTGCATAGGCGTGCGGAAAAGAAGAGGGAATAGCGTGGTGACTCGCATGAGCACGGTTGCGCAGTTCGCGATGTCTCAATCTCTCAGGATTCTGGGTTGCCGGGATCGGGCGTGTCGCCTGGGGAACTTCTGATCTGTTGTCATACCCGAGAGGGTGACTGCGCGATTGCAATCGCTCACCAGGGGAGCGTTGGTGAATTCATGACTGCGAATTGGCCTGTATTTTTCATGGCCAAGGTGGTTGTAAACTGGCGTTTAATCCTGAAGAATTAAAATAAAGATATCGCAACCTACAGAACAACAATATGTAAAAATAATACCAAACAAATAAGGATTGAAACCAGAAAAGGCAGTAACAGAAGTGAGTACATCAACTTAGTTGGCGACCAGACATCTGGAGCAGGCCGGTCTTCCGATCCTTGATGTCTTACACTTCACCCAAGTTCGCCAACCTGCTCTCCGGGCAGATTTCGCTGAACCTGCCAGCAGGTTCGGCGGTTGTTTTAAAACTTGGGGTGGGCGGGACGGTGTCATTGGCCACCTCAAAACCGGCCAGCGCTGGCCACTTCAAAACCAGCCACTCGGAGGGTGGTTGGGGTGATAGGATTTGTTAGGTGTGGTGCAAGTGGGAAAAGCGGTCGGCCACGCTTGGCCGGGCTCCGGGGC
>CAIQQB010000040.1 GCA_903873805.1 uncultured Opitutia bacterium
GACCATGGGGACGCGGCGCCCCCCCCCCGTCGGTCTTGTTCAGGGTGGAGCGCATTGACCCCAATGCGCTTGCCTTGGGGCGTTTCAAAAACAGCGCGTTGGGGTCAATGCGCTCCACCTGTATCCCTATAGGGCTCGACCTTGCGTCGGGCCTTGTTGCGCGTAGATCGGTTCCGAATACTGTAGGCCAGCTCGTTGAGCTGGCTCCGAAAACGCCCAGCCAAACCTCCGCTTGCCGAAGCCAAGTAAGCGCCCTGTCCGGTGGTGGCTCAGTTTGCTGTTTGCCGCTGTAGGTCGGGCTTCACGCCCGACGTGTCGGGGATAAACCCCGACCTGCCATTCGCAATCTGAGCCAGTACCACCTGCCTACAGCCGGAATTGAGTTCAGCTGCACGTGCCCGCCTCAGTTGTTCTCGATGTCGTCGTCGGCCAGCCGGCCCTGCAGGCGGTGGCGCAGCCGGAGCGCCCCGATTTCCCCGCGCAGATGCCGGCTGAAAAGGCCGAGGCGCGCATGGACGTCAAGGGTCTCGAGCAGCGTCTGCTTGAGAGGCGCATCCTCGCACAGGCTGAAGGCCGCGAGGTCGACGAACGCCTCGGGGTCGTCGATCGTGCGGAGAAATCCCAGAAATTCCTCGCGCCCGCCCACGCCGCCGCCGAGCCGCTGGCGGAGCGTGATCAGCCGGAGCAGATCGTGACGCCGGCGGCTGTTTTCGGCACCCGCGGCTCCGGGCTGGCTGGCCAGCGGGCGGATCCGGACGCAGCGGTAAGGTTCTTCGCGCAGCACGGCCAGGAATTCCACGCGCGCGAGCCCCTGGAGCAGCAGGCTGGAGGTGCCGTCGTCCTGTTTTTGGCAGGCGCGGATGATGCCGACGGTGGCCACGCGGTGCGGCGGCTCGAAACCACCGGCGGCGGCGGGATTGATGCCCGCCACGGCAAACAGCCGGTGCGAAGCGAGGACGTCCTTGAGCATCTGCCGGTAGCGCGGTTCGAAAATGTGCAGCGGCAGCAGCGCCTGCGGGAAAAACGCCACGTTGGGCAGCGTCATCACCGCGACATTGTCGGGGAGCACGATTTCCATCTCCATGCGGAAAGTCTGTCGGGTTGGGTGAAAAACTCAACCGGCCTTTGCGCACAGGCGGGAAAAGCGGAGGCACTCCAACCCGCCAGCCCCTCAGTCTATAATGCTCCACTCCAAGTAGGGCTTGGAAATCTTGCTGATGATGTCGGTCGGCCTCTCCTCCAACCCCAGTTGCTTGGGATCTGAAAGGGTAAACTCAACATCCACCTTGATGTAGGGGCACCGGCGGTGGACAAAGTGGTTCCAGGTGGGGGTGGAGAGTCCTCCCTCGGTGGTGAAGACCTTGGCAAGGTCGGCGCGGGTCATGCCTGGCTTGATCGTCTGGCACTCAAGGAGAATGTCCGAGATTTGCTTCGTCAGGTTTTGGTCAATGGCGCTGCCAACCGAAGGCGGCGGAGCATTCTTCGGCGCGGCTTGCTCAGCGGTGAGGGACAACGTCGAGAGACCGATCAGAATCAAAAATGGCCAGGTTTTCATTTGGGAGCGGGGTTGGGACGCCGACGGATGCTGCGGCATGATTGGGGCACGCATGATCGCCTGACGAAAGCCCAAACTCCCTGCGCTTACGCGCAGGACTACATTTCCGAGGTAGCCCGCAGCGTGAGCGGCAGGACTTGAGGCAACCATGTCAGGCTAAAGCGCGAGCCTCAGTATGAGTAAAAGACAAGGTGACTGGGTCGGAGATGGGGAACGTGCGGATCCAGGGCCCCGTAGCGTGTGCCAACGGCGTTCCTCACGACACGGGTGCTGGCACAGGTTGCGTCAGGGTGGCGCGGAATGGCACAATTGGGCGCCCGTGGGCAATGCAGAATAAAATTGTTATTTATTGGTATGTATGTATTAAAGAATTTAACTCTGACGGGGCATGGTCATTGCTAAAGCTATAGGCACTATGGCCCGCATTCTCGGCATCGATCTCGGCACCACCAACTCCTGCATGGCCGTCATGGAGGGCGGCGAACCCGTCGTTATCGCCAACGCCGAGGGCGCCCGCACCACGCCGTCGGTCGTCGCCTTCACCAAGAGCGGCGAGCGTCTGGTCGGCCAGGCCGCCAAACGCCAGGCCGTCACCAACCCGAGCAACACCATCTTCTCCGCCAAGCGCCTGATCGGCCGCAAATTTTCCGAGGTCCGCGAGGAGGCCAAGAACCTCCCCTACAAGGTCGTCGAGGGCAAGAACGGCGACGCCTACATCGAGGTCAAGAACGGCGACAAGACCGAGCAGCTCGCGCCGCAGCAGATCGCCGCGTATGTGCTCGGCAAGCTCAAGGCCGACGCCGAGGCCTATTTCGGCGAGAAGGTCACCCAGGCCGTGATCACCGTGCCGGCCTATTTCAACGACGCCCAGCGCCAGGCCACCAAGGACGCCGGCAAGATCGCCGGGCTCGACGTACTCCGCATCATCAACGAGCCGACCGCCGCCTCGCTCGCCTACGGCCTCGACAAGAAGAAGGACGAGAAAATCGCGGTGTTCGACCTCGGCGGCGGCACCTTCGACGTCTCCGTGCTCGAGATCGGCGACGGCGTGTTTGAGGTCAAGGCCACCAACGGTGACACCCACCTCGGCGGCGACAACTGGGACGACGCCCTCATCGGCTGGCTCGTCGACTCCTTCAAGAAGGACAACGGCATCGACCTCCGCAAGGACCCGATGGCCCTCCAGCGCCTGAAGGAAGAGGCCGAGAAGGCCAAGATCGCCCTTTCGTCCGCGCAGACCGTGGACATCAACCTGCCGTTCATCACGGCCGATGCCTCGGGTCCGAAGCATCTCAACGTGCAGCTCTCCCGCTCCAAGATGGAGCAGATCTGCGACGCGCTGTCCCAGCGCTGCATCCAGCCGTTCACGAACTGCCTCAAGGACGCCGACCTCACCTCCGCCCAGATTGACGAGCTGGTGCTCGTGGGCGGCATGACGCGCATGCCCAAGATTGTGGACATCGCGAAGCAGCTCGGCGGCAAGCCGCCGCATCAGGGCGTCAATCCCGACGAGGTCGTCGCGGTCGGCGCGGCCATCCAGGGCGGCGTGCTCAAGGGCGAAGTGCGCGACGTGCTCCTGCTCGACGTGACCCCGCTCACGCTCGGGATCGAGACCGCGGGCCAGGTCGCCACGGCGATGATCCCGCGCAACACCACCATTCCCTCGAAGAAGACGCAGGTGTTCTCCACCTACAGCGACAGCCAGCCTTCCGTCGAGATCGTCGTGCTCCAGGGCGAGCGCCCGATGTCGCGCGACAACAAGGTGCTCGGCACCTTCCGCCTCGACGGCATCCCGCCCGCCCCGCGCGGCGCGCCGCAGATCGAGGTCACTTTCGACATCGACGCCAACGGCATCCTGCACGTCACCGCCAAGGACCTCGGCACCGGCAAGGACCAGAAGATCACCATCCAAGGCTCATCGGGCCTCTCCAAGGAGGAGGTCGAGAAAATGACCAAGGAGGCCGAGCTCAACGCCGAGGCCGACCGCAAGCGCAAGGAGGCGGTCGAGAGCAAGAACCAGCTCGACGGCGCCATCTACAATCTCGAAAAGACCCTGAAGGAGAGCGGTGACAAGCTCGCGGGCGACATCAAGTCCAAGATCGAGGCCGCCCTCGCCACCGCGAAGAAGGATCTTGAGTCCAATGACACGGACAAGATGAAGGCCGCCATGGAGAACCTCTCCAAGGTCGGCGCCGAACTCTACGCCGAGGCGCAGAAGGCCCAGCAGGCCGCCGGCGCCGCCGCCGGTGCGGCCGGTGCCGGGGCCGAAGCCGGCCCCGAGGCCGGCGCGCCCAAGAAGACCGAGAAGAAAGCCGACGTCGTCGACGCCGACTTCGAGGTCGTGGACGACGAGAAGAAGAAATAATTTCCGGCGCCCGCGCCGCTCCAGCCTTCCGGCCGGGGCGGCGCTGTCGTCATAAAACCTAACCCACCTCTCTCCCAACCCAAACCCAAACCAATATGGCCAAAGTCAAAATCAAACCCATCGGCGATCGCGTGCTGGTCAAGCACCTCGAAGAAAAAGAACAGGTCCGCGGCGGAATCATCATTCCCGACGCGGCCAAGGAAAAGCCCCAGGAGGCCGAGGTCATCGCGCTCGGCACCGGCAAGAAGGATGAGGATGGCAAGGTCATCGCCTTCGAAGTCAAGGTCGGCGACCGCGTTCTCATCAGCAAATACGGCGGCACCGAGGTGAAACTCGATGACGTCAAATACACCCTCGTCCGCGAGGACGACATTCTCGGCGTCATCGCCTGAGTTACGTCGCACCACTCCCTCCACCCAACCTACCACTCATCCACATGGCTGCCAAACAACTCATCTTCGACGAGGCCGCTCGTCAAAAAATTCTCCGCGGGGTCGAGCTGCTCGCCCGCGCCGTCAAGGTCACCCTCGGGCCCAAGGGCCGCAATGTCGTCATCGACAAGAAATTCGGCTCACCCACCGTCACCAAGGACGGCGTGACCGTCGCCAAGGAAATCGAGCTGCCCGACGCCTATGAAAACATCGGCGCCCAGCTCGTGAAGGAGGTCGCCTCCAAGACCAACGACGCCGCCGGCGACGGCACCACCACCGCCACCGTGCTGGCCGAGGCCGTCTACAAGGAAGGCCTCAAGCACGTCACCGCCGGGGCCAACCCGATCTACCTCAAGCGCGGCATCGACAAGGCCGTCGAGGCCGCCGTCGCCGAACTCGTGAAGATCTCCAAGAAGGTCAACGACCGCGAGGAGATCCGCCAGGTCGCGACCGTCTCCGCCAACTGGGACACCGCCATCGGCGAGATCATCGCCGACGCGATGGACAAGGTCGGCAAGGACGGCACCATCACCGTCGAGGAGGCCAAGTCGATCGAGACCACCCTCGATGTCGTCGAGGGCATGCAGTTCGACAAGGGCTACCTCTCGGCCTACTTCGCGACCAACCAGGAAAGCCTGGAGGCCGTGCTCGAGGACGCCTACATCCTCATTCACGAAAAGAAGATCAGCAATCTCCAGGAGTTCCTGCCGATCCTCCAGACCACCGCCAAGACCGGCAAACCCCTCCTCATCATCGCCGAGGAAGTCGAGGGCGAGGCGCTCGCCGCACTCGTCGTCAACAAGATCCGCGGCACGCTCAACGTCGTCGCCGTCAAGGCCCCCGGCTTCGGTGACCGCCGCAAGGCGATCCTCGAGGACATCGCCGTCCTCACCGGTGGCCGCCTGCTCAGCGAGGATCTCGGCATCAAGCTCGAGAACGTCCAGCTCAGCGACCTCGGCAAGGCCAAGCGCATCACGGTGGACAAGGAAAACACCACCATCGTCGAGGGCGCGGGCAAGTCGTCCGACATCCAGGGCCGGGTGAAGCAGATCCGCCGCCAGATCGACGAGACCACCTCCGACTACGACCGCGAGAAGCTCCAGGAGCGTCTTGCCAAGCTGGCCGGCGGCGTGGCCGTCATCAACGTCGGGGCCGCGACCGAGTCCGAGATGAAGGAAAAGAAGATGCGCGTCGAGGACGCCCTCCATGCGACCCGTGCGGCCGTCGAGGAAGGCATCGTCGCCGGCGGCGGCGTGGCGCTGCTGCGCACCGGCAAGGCCATTGACACCCTGACCGCGACGCTCGAAGGCGACGAGAAACTCGGCGCCAACATCGTGCGCCGCGCCATCGAAAGCCCGCTGAAGCAGCTCTGCTTCAACGCCGGCGTCGAAGGTGCGGTGGTGGTCCAGCAGGTGCTGACCAGCAAGGGCAGCCAGGGCTACAACGTCGCCACGGGCCAATACGAAGATCTCGTCAAGGCCGGCGTGGTGGACCCGACCAAGGTCTCCCGCATCGCGCTGCAGAACGCGGCCTCCATCGCCGGTCTGCTTCTCACCACCGAGGCGATCATCACCGACGCCCCGGAGAAGGACAAGGCCCCCGCCATGCCGCAGGGTGGCGGCGGCGGCATGGACTACTGAGTCCGGCCCGTTTCCCGGCCAACACTTCAAGGCGTCCCGCTCGCGCGGGGCGCCTTTTTTGTGCGCGTTGGGTCTGATACCAGCGTCCTTAGAAAATAGACTGTGGGTGGTAGGGCGAGGCGTCCCTGCCGAGCCGCGGCCCACCCAGAGGGTTCGCCCTACCTAAAGTCCAAAAGCCAAAGGACGTTGGTATGATACCTCCAAGCTTGCTTCGTCTTGGCTGTAGCCGGGGTCGCCGACCCCGGCTACAGTTTTCTGCAAAATGCCCCGGGGATGTTTATTCTGCGCCGTCGCCGCACGTTTGGCTTTCCTTCGGCGCCCGCCGGGTGTTCCGTGAGGCACCACCATGGAAGTCATCTTTCTCGGCACGGGCACGTCGCAGGGGGTGCCGATGATCGCCTGCGACTGCGCCGTCTGCACCTCCACCGACCCGCGCAACCGGCGCACCCGGGCCTCCATCCATGTCGTCCTGGGCGACCTGCACATCCAGGTGGACGCCGCCCCCGAGTTCCGCCTCCAGTGCCTCCGCGAGCGCATCGGCTGGATCGACCGCTTCATCCTCACGCACGGGCACGCCGACCATGTCGCGGGCATGGACGACCTGCGCCGGTTCTGCGATCTGCTGGGCGGCGTCGCGCTGCCGGTGGACTCGACGGAGGAGGGCCTGGCCCGGATCCGCGCCATGTATCCCTACGCCATCGGCGAACGGCCGGCCGCGAAGGGCTATGTGGCGTTCCGGCTTCAGACCCTGCCGTCCCGTCTTGAGCTGCCGCAGGGCATCATTGAGTCCGTCCGCCTGCCCCACGGCGCGGTTGAAACGCTCGGGCTGGTTTTCACCGACCGGGCGAGCGGAAAGAAATTCGCCTATTATACCGACTGCAAAAGCGTGCCGGCGGCGGCGGTGGCGCTGGCCCGCGGCGCGGACGTAATGGTGCTGGACGGCCTGCGGCCGGAGCCGCACCCGACGCACATGACGATCGACGAGGCCGTGGCGGTGGCGCGGGAAATCGCCGCGCCGCAGACCTACCTCACTCACCTGACCCACCTGACCGAACACGCGGAGTGGTGCTCCCGCCTGCCGGCAGGCATCAGCTTCGCCCATGATGGCCTGCGCTTGAACCTGTCCTCGCGCCCTCCTGCGGGTGAGGGCGGGCGGGCCGCATCCACCTAAAGGCACGCGGGGCGCAGACATTCCGCCCCGTGCCCGCCCGCTCGACCCCAGTCGCGCCCTCCCGCCGGCAGCCATGGCTGCGGCCGCAGACGGCGCCAGCCAATTAAGCGGGAGTTGAAAGGCTCAGATGTCGCTGGGTGACAGCCAGCGGAAGGAGACCACTCGGAACCTCCGGCCAAAATACAGATTGATCCCCGACATTGGTTTTTGGCCGCTGTTGGCATTTCCGTTGGTTCTCACCGTTTCCCAAGGCGGATTAGTATAAACGTCAACATAGTCGGGAAAACGCTGGACCACGGCCTCGCACCAGGCCCGCCCCAGAATCTTGGGATCGACCGGATTGGCGGTGGCGTTCGAAGAATCATTCTGATCCAGCACTTCACCATAGGCCCGGATCACAAAGGTGTCGGAACGCGCCGCCATGACCGGCCCGAGCACCTGGAGCATATCGGCCTGTGTCAACCAGCCAGGGATGGCGGTGTTGCGGTCGCCCATCTCCCGAATGGTGCTCAGGAAACTTGCATCGGGGAAACCTTCCGCGGACGACAGGGTCACACCGAGACCCGGGGTCGGCGTGGCGGCTTGGAACTGCTTAGTCGTGGGTTTCGCACCCCCCACGTTCAGAATGTTGATGGGCGTGGACCCGGAACTCGCATAGTCCTTTTGGAGATAAGCCTTGTTGTTGGGGTCGGTTTGGTGGGGAGGATCAATCACGGTCGCGAGCACCCCGCCGCCGCTCAAAAACTGCGGATCAAAGCCGGCATCGTGGTCGCCCGAAATCAGGTAACGGTTGACAAACTGGGCCAGCGACAGGAAGGGGCCGCGCATCCGGACCTGATCCACGATGTTGGTGGCCATGATCCTGAGCTGATCATCGGTGAGCCGACGGTAGCCGGTGTAGGCGCTGTTATCGGTCACATCGGTGGTCTTCAGACTTTCGGCGGTCTGTTTGAGCGAACGCGGAAAGGGCGTGCCCGCGGTATTGGTGTCCGTCTTGGCCGGAGCGCCATTCTGATTGCCGGACAGCAATGAATTGCTGTACTGGAGACTGCGCAGGGAGGAGAGAAAGGCGAACCAGGCATCGGGCGAGGTCGAGTTGACATTGAAGGCGCCGTCGATCATCATCGTCTCGGCGGCGATGAATTCCGGGGAAATGCTGTGGGCGGTGCTGGCAACGGAGAAATTGTAGGCGGGATCCTGCGGAATTACATTGGCAGGCGACTGTATGTACATATTCAAGTCACCGTAGGTCGGGGCATAACTCCCCGACGCAAACAGGTATCCGCTGGCAAACTTGTAGCGTGGATTCATCGAGACCGCGTAATTATTGATAGCGTCCCGCTGTGGAATGGCGGAAAAGAAATAACGGTCAAACAGCGCCGTGTTCAGGAGATAGCTGATATCGTAGGTATTGAAGGTGGGATTGTTCTGGCCCCCTCGACCGAGTCCGGACTGCTTGAGGGCTCCATGCGTGACGCTGACAGTGCGTGCGTTATAGGGGGAGGGCCAGGAGTTGCCCACGGCATAGCCGGGTTGATTGCCATAGCCCACATAATCATCATCCGCGGTCAGGCTGGCGTGTTGCAACTGGGCCAGAGAGAGAATCGGCAGGTCCGAGGGGTTGTTGAGGGCATCCTGGGGCACGATGTCATAAAGATACATCGAATCTTGCCCCTGATTCTGTAATTCCTGGGTGGTGGTCGTGGTATTGCCCATGGTGCTGTTGCCCCATTTTGGCGGGTAGTTCCTCAGGTCCCCGCCAAAGATGGCGGCATCTTCCGAGACATTTTTCTCATCCGCGTTTTCATCCCCACCCCGGTCAAAGAGCCGCGCATAGGGCGGGACGGTGGGAAAGCCGTTGCCCACATTGGTGCTCAGTTTACCCCCGACAAAAGTTTCCGGCACATTCAGTTTGGCCGCCTGGGGATAGACCAGATTCGCCCCCCGGATGTTGTGATCGGCAAACGTCCGGTAATTGATGGATTTGGTCATGTTGTAAGGGTAACTTGCATGGCTCAAATTACCGTCAAAAATCTGCACGGCAAAAGCGTCATTAAGCGCGAGAAATCCATAGTAGCCTCCGATATAGTGCGGTTGTGGGACCGCACCGTTCGGACCCGTGGCGTAACTCACGCGGTAGCCACTGGATTGAATAAAGGAGTCGGAGGCGAGAGCGCCGCCGGAAAGGTAGGCTCCCCCCACCACCGGACCGGCATACAGCGCGCCGGGCGTGACGGTCGAACATCCCGTCAGATCAATGTTGACGAGCGATTGCAGGACCTGGCTTTTGTTCGCGATGATGGTGTCGATGTTGGACCCCGCAAAGTTTCCCCCAACCCGCATCTCCAGGGTGCAGGCGACCCCGGGATACAGGGTGACGATATCACCCCAGCGGAGCTGCCCTCCCGGTCTGGTCTGGATGTTGGAGTTCATGTTGGAGGATCCGTTGCATTGGTGCAGAAAGAATACCTCATCGACATAGGGCACCCCGCCGGAAGACGGGCAGGCCACCAGGTTGACCGTACAGGGACCCGTGGCAAATTTGGCGCCGGAAAAATTGGTGTAAAACTTGCCGTGGGGAGGTCCAAAAGCAGGATCGGACCCGGCCGCCGCGGGCTGGGGGGTGGGTGCGGACGAGGACGCGGGTCCGGGTTGAAAGGCAATGCACTGGCCGGGCAGCATGGTTCCGCCATTCGCGGACGGGGGGGCGATGTGGAAAATGACCTGATCCAGCACCGAGGGGGCGGAATCCGTACTCAGGCTCCGGTCCTTGAGGATGGGATAATAGCCGGACGAAAAAACGCCCGTGTTGGCATACGAATTGACCTTTTGGTCAACCGTACGGGTGAACTCCTGTTCCCAGCCGGTTCCAGCCTGGGCTCTGCGCTTAACGATGGCCAAACCCCACTCGGCCTTGATGTTCTGGTCCTTGTCGATGAAATAGCAGAGATCGATGCCCTGGGTGGGAAACTTGATCGGGAAGGCGTAGGGATTGCCGAGAACAAAAACCGGTTCGACCGCGATGTAGGGCTTGTAGGCGGCGTCATACCAGAACTCAAAGGAAATGCGGTGCTGGACAATGTTGGGCGTAATTCCCATCTGGGTGACGGTCGCCGGCCGCATGGCCACCGATTTTTTGGCAAAAAGCTCGGCGGACATCGAATAATAGGAACGAAGCACATCCCAGGTCGGACCAGCCGCCGGACTGACATTCTGCAGTAATTTGGAGGGAGCCGGACTATAGTTCAATGCATAATCGGGATGATCCAGGTGCAAAACGTTATTCGTGCCATCGGGCAATATGCTATTATGGGCGGCAGTAATAATGTTACCGGCGGCAAGGGTCGGATCGTACCAGCTTAATTTGATTTTTGAGGGCAAAGCCGAGATATAGGCCAGGCCAGTGGCCCCTTGGGACCTCTCAAGAAACCAAGTGAGATCGCTGCGCAGTCCGCCACGCAACTGGTCAGTCATCAGGCCCATCGAGTAGGTGGTCAGGTCATGGAAATGGCCGCGCACCACTCCGAGACCGACGGTGTTGTCCAGGCTGGAGTCCGCGAAACGGATCTGGGTCGGAGTCAGGACCTCCGACAGCAGCGACTGGCTGGTGCTCGGGGTTGTGAATGGGGTCGTGTACAGGCTCATGCCCGTCATATTCTCAATGCCATAGCGGGGGGCGGTCTGGAAACGATAGCGCGCCTGAGGCTGGGTGCCGGCATCGGTGTAGGCGGTGGGGAAGCCGTAGCGATCGCGCACGTTGTACTTGGCCTTCACCCCCTCATCCAGCACCACCCAAGCATAGCGTCCGACCGTGGTGACCCCAACCCCGTCCTTGCCGGGGACCAGAGCATTCTGAGTCTGAATGTTCACCAGGGGCGCAACAATATAAGTGCTGGTATTGCCACTGCCGGGGGCGGCACCGGCCTGGATGGTGGGATCGGCGGAGTTCGGTCCAACCAACAACACCGCCGGGGTGTTGCCATTGGCTCCGGAAATGGTCGGGCCGTTGGGGCCGGTCAGCATGGGGTTGGTGCCGAAATTCACCTTGTCATCCGGGGTGAAGGCCATGTTGGTGACCGTTGACGGCGGCGGGGACACAGCCGTAATTTCCCCGGTGATGCTGGAGAAGGTCAGCGTGGTGCCCTCATTGCCGCTGACCAGCCAGTTGAGCAGCACCGCACCATAGGTCCGCGCGTGCGCGTCGGAGGGCGGCTTAATGACCGCCGGGGTGTTGGGCGACATGGAATAGAGGTCCAGCGGAGGCTCATGGCTGCCCCAGACCCCGGTCCAGTATTTGGTCCCGCCGGAGGGAAAGGTGAAAACTTGCTTCCCCGACCCGAGGCCGTCCGAGGCCGAGATGGGAGTCTTCGGGGTCGCCGGGCCCAGGTTGCCCAGGTCGGCGGTGCCGGTGGCGCGCTGATCGGGACCGGCAAATTTCTGCAGCTGGCTGAGCGCGATATTGAGCGCGCAAAGGGCGTTTTGCTGGGCCTGGGTCGAGAGCTGGCTGTTGGCGCTGACGGTGCTCTCCACCTTGAGGAGGGCGGTCAGCGTGAGCATCAGCATGATCAGAAAGGCGAGCAGGCTGATCGTGATGAGGACGGCGAAGCCGCGCTGGCGCTTGGCGGGACGGGCGGAGGCGACGGCCGGCGGGCGTTGGCTGGGAGGAGCTGAGTGCATGGAACGGAAGGGTCTGGGGCTGGGGGGGAAACCGGTAGAACTTGAGAGCGAAATGAAGGCGGGCAAGCCTTGAAGTCAACCAGTGTTTGCAACGGTTGGTGGCACCACTTCGCCGGGAACGCCCCCCCGCAATCGCGATTGCCAGCGCCGGTCCGCCGACTCAAGTTTCCGCCATCACCACCATGCCCGCCGCCGCCCAGCCCACCGCGCACGCCTGGAAATTCTACCGCATCGGCGGCCTCGATCAGGCCGTCATCGAGACCGGGGACGACCTGCGCCACCTCGGCGAGCTCGACCAGAAGCTCTGGGTCGCGCTGAGCTGCCCCGTGAAGGGGCTGGAGCTGGACGAAAAGACCCTGGCGCTGATCGACACGGACGGAGACGGCCGAATCCGGGTGCCTGAGTTGCTCGGCGCGGTGCGCTGGGCCGCGGACCATCTGCGGGATGCCGGCGACCTTCTCCAGGGCCGCGATACCCTGCCGCTGGCCGCGTTCAACCCGGAAACGACCGAGGGCCGGACGGCGCTCGCCGCCGCCCGGGAGATCCTCGCCGGCCTGGGCCGGCCGAACGCGACCGAAATCTCCCTGGCCGACGTGACCGACACCGCCCGCTTTCTGTCCGCGACCAAGTTCAACGGCGACGGTGTGGTCACGGTCGAATCGGCCGGGGACGACGCCATGCGGACTCTGATCGCCGACATCCTGGCCACGCAGGGTGGCACGCCCGACCGCAGCGCGGCACCCGGCATTGACCAGGTCCGGGCCGACGCCTTCTTCGCCGCCTGCACCGCCCATGCCACTTGGTGCGAGGCCGGGACCTCGGCCGAAATGCTTGCGCTCGGGGCCGGGACCGCTGCGGCCGCCGCGGCCATCGCCGCGGTGCGGGCCAAGGCGGATGATTATTTTGCCCGCGTGCGGCTGGCCGCCTTCGACAGCCGCGCCCTGGGCGCGCTCAACCGCGCGGAGGCCGACTATGCGGCTCTGGCCGCCCGGGACCTGACGGTATCCGCGCAGGAGGTCGCCGGCTGGCCCCTGGCCGCGGTGGCCGCCGGCCGGTCCCTCCCGCTGTTTGAAGGCGTCAATCCCGCCTGGGCCGGGGCCCTGACCGCCCTCCATCGCGACGCGGTGACCCCGGTTTTCGGGGCGGGGTGCACGGCGCTGACGGAAGCCCAGTGGACCCACCTCAAGGCGAAAGTCGCCGCGCATGAGGCCTGGCGTTCCGCCCGGGCCGGGGCGTCGGTGGAGTCCCTCGGCCTCGCCCGGGTGCAGGCCATCCTGGCCGCCGGCCCGCAGCCGGTCCTGCGGGCGCTGATCGCCAAGGACGCGGCGCTCGCGGGCGAGTTCGCCGCCATCACTGCGGTCGAAAAACTGCTGCGGTACGCCCGCGATTTTCGCGCGCTGCTGAACAATTTTGTCAACTTCACCGACTTTTATTCGCCCGAGCACTACGCCACCTTCCAGGCCGGCACGCTCTTCCTCGACAGCCGGAGCTGCGAGCTGTGCATCCGGGTGGATGCGCCGAGCCCGCTCGCGGCGATGAGCAAGGCCTACATCGCCTACCTCGAATGCCGCCGGGCCGGCTGCGAGCCGATGAAGATCGCCGCCTGCTTCACCCAGGGTGACAGCGACTATCTGTTCGTGGGACGCAACGGCGTGTTCTATGACCGGCGCGGGCGCGACTGGGACGCCACGATCACCAACCTCGTCGACCAGCCGATCAGCATCCACCAAGCTTTCTGGTCGCCGTACAAAAAACTCCTCCGGCTGATTGAGGAACAGGTGGCCCGCCGGGCGGCCGAGGCCGACGCCGAGGCGAGCACCCGGCTGGCGGCGGCGGCGGACAGTGCGGCCGCCGCGCGCCCCGAGGCGCCGCGCAAGCTCGACCTGGCCCTCATCACCGGCATGGGCGTGGCGCTCGGCTCCATCGGCACGTTTCTCGGCGTGATCTTCACCAAGTTCCTCGATCTGCCAACCTGGAAGATGCCGCTGATCCTCGTCGGGCTGATGCTGACGATCTCGCTGCCCTCGATGATCATCGCCTGGCTGAAGCTGCGGCAGCGCACCCTCGGGCCGATTTTGGAAGGCAACGGCTGGGCGGTGAACGGCCGGGTGAAGATCAACATCCCCTTCGGCACCAAACTCACCGCCCGGGCCCAGCTCCCCGCGAACGCCCGGCGCCGCCTGGAGGATCCCTACGAGGACAAGGCCGCCGCGCGGCAGCGCCGGATCTTCGTCACGCTGGTCGTGCTGCTCGGCCTCGGCCTGGGCGCGGCGAAATACTTTGCCACGTGGCCCTTCGCCCCAGAACCGGCGGCACAGACCGAAGGGGCGAAAGCCGGGAGCGAAAAGCCGGCGGCCCCGGCAAAGAAATGACGGCCAGGTGTGCGGGATCGCCCGGACAAAGCGGTTGATTCCGGCCGGCGGTCGGGTTAGCTCGTCCTCCATCCGCCCGACCCGCCCCGCTCCGGGCGGTTTCGCCCATGAAATCCGTCCTGTTTCCGTTGTACCGTCTCTCTGGAAGAACCCGGCTGGCAGGCCGGCTTGGCGCCCTCGGCGCCGGCCTGGCGGCCGCCGTCACCGCGTGGGCCAACGTCCCCGGGGGCGGCAGCCAGGGCCCCGATGTGACCCTCACCCTCCAGGGCAACAATGTCCTCCTGTCCAACGGCATCATCTCCGCCACCATCAATACCCGAACCGCGGAGGTGAACTCGCTCCTGTTCAAAGGGCGCGACATGGTCAACCGTTCGGGCAAATCCCACATGTATTTCAGCCGCGACGGCGGCACGACTTACGAGAATCTGGCGCATTGCGTCTGCTCCGTGACCACGCGCACGCCCGACACCGTGGACATTTCCTGCAAGCACGTCTACACCCCGGGCGCGGGCGACAAGGCCGCCTGGGACGTTGACGCCCATTTCGTGCTGCGGCGCGGCGCGACCGGTCTGTATGTCTATACCATCAACTCGCATCCCGCCTCCTATCCGGCGCTGAGCGTGGGCGAATGGCGCCTGGTCTGGCCCATGCCGGCAGAAGGCGACAACTGGCTGCTGGAGAAGGTCTACATCGACGAACTGCGGCATTGGACGCTGGCGTCGGCCGGCGACTACCGCCGGACGGTGCCGGTGACCGGGGCGCCCAAGGAGGTCACGCAGTTCACCAGCGGTCCCTGGAACGGGAAATACGACTGCAAATACGTCTATGTCGGCATCTACTCCGACCTCGGTTGCTGGGGCTATGCGAGCGACAAGAATCATCTCGGCGGGTGGTTTGTCTTCGGCAACCACGAGTATTTCACCAACGGACCGATGAAGCAGGACCTCACGGCGACCCAGGGCTCGCTGAATCTCGTCCACCTGAACATGAACCACTACGGCGGCACGGCCCCCGCGTTCGACGCGGGACAGGAATGGCAGAAGGTGTACGGGCCGTTCCTGATCTACTGCAATGACCAGGCCTCGGGGGATGAATGCTGGAAGGACGCCCAGGAACAGGCGAAGGCCGAGGCCTCGGCCTGGCCCTACGCCTGGCTCAAGCATCCCGCCTATCCCGCCGCGACGGAACGAGGGGGCGTCACCGGGCGCTTCGTGGTGCGGGACGCGCTCAAGCCGGAGGTCGCGGCGGCCAACGCCTGGGTCGGCCTCGCGCTGCCGGATTCAAGCCCCGAGGGCAACTTTCAGTATCAGGGCGCCGGATACCAGTACTGGGTCCGCGCCGGGGCCGACGGCCGGTTCAGCATCGCGAACGTGCGGCCCGGGGCGTACACGCTCTATGCCTTCACCAACGGCGCGGTCGGCGAGTTTTCCCGGGCCAACGTGACGGTGCAGGCCGGCGCGCTGCAGCCGCTGGGTGACGTGACCTGGCAGGTGCCGCACCACGGCACGAAGATCGCCTGGGAGATCGGCGTGCCCGACCGCCGCTCGACCGAGTTCAAGCACGGCGATGACTATTTCCAGCCGATGCTCTTCTGGACGATGCCCAAGGAGTTTCCCAACCCCCTGGAATACTTTGTGGGCCAGAGCGACTGGAGGAAGGACTGGAACTACGCCCAGAGCTACTACTACCAGGGCAGCCAGGAGGTGCCCCACCCGTGGCGGATTCATTTCCGGCTCGACGCGGCGCCCCGCGAGACCGCCACCCTCACCGTGGCCATCGCCGGCTCGCACCAGGCCGGCCTGAACATCGCGATCAATGGCAGCGGGGCGGCGATTCCGCTGAAGCACCAGGGCGGCAACGCCCTCGTGCGCGAGACCGACCACGCCAAATACGAGGTGATCTACGTCCCGATCGCCGCCGGCCTCCTGCAGGCCGGGGAAAACACCATTACCCTGACCCAGACCAGTGTGAGGGGCGACCAGTCCAGCATCATGTACGACTACTTGAATCTGGAGCTGCCGTAAGCGGTGCCAGCCGGGGCGGAACGCCACCCTCGGGGTCACTTCTTCAATTCGGCGAGGGAGGTGACGATATTCGGGCGCGGCGGAGCCTTCATGCCGTCGCCGAGGAAAAAGCCGGGATGGGGCGGCTGGTTGTAGGCGACGTTCTGCCAAGCCATGGCCAGCCGGTATTGCCGGTCGTGCATCAGAGTGTAAATGCGGTACTTGGTCGGAATCGTGGTGGAGTAGATGCGCAGCTCCTTGCTGTCGGTGGTGCGCCAGACCACCTCCTCGCGCCAGTCCCCCAGGATGTCGCCGCTCAGGCAGGGCGTGGCCTTGCTGCTGTTGTTCGATTCGCAACCCTCGGCGGTAAAAATCCGTTTTTCCTCCTCGGCGATCCAGTCCCATTTGTCGATGTAGTTTTTGTCGAGCAGTTCCCGGAGCAAATCACCATCCCACCACACGCCGAAATTGACGGACTTGGGCCGCTTGGCCGAGATCTGCTTGCCGTGGACATCCCAGATGCCGTTCTCGCTCAGGCCGTCGCCAGCCGCCCACATTTCGTAGCCGGGATAGCGGGGATCGATGTCAAAGGCCGAACCCCGCCCGACGTCAGTCGCGTTCTTTGACCAGATGACCTTGCCGGTGTTCGCGTCCCGGAAATCGACCCCGATGCGCCCGTCCGTGTGCTCGTGGATGTCAAAAATCTCCAGGCCGGGACGGTTGGGATCGAGGTCGGAAACGTGCATCGCGTCGCCGTGGTGCAGTTGCGCGGAGTAGCGGGGCGAGCCGTCGGAATTGACGCACATCGAGCCGTAGATGATCACATCCTTGCCGCTGCCGTCCACGTCGGCCACGCTGATCCCGTGATTGCCCTGGCCGGCATAGGGGGTGTTGTCGGGGACGTCGAACGCCCAGACCTTGGTGAGCTTGCCATCGCGCCAGTTCCAGGCGGTGAGGGCGGTGCGGGTGTAGTAGCCGCGGCACATGACGAGGCTCGGGCGCTGGCCGTCGAGATAGGCGACGCAGGCGAGAAAGCGGTCCACCCGGTTGCCGTAGTTGTCACCCCAGGCTTCGAAGTTGCCCCGGGCCGGAATGTACGGCACCGACGCCATGGCGGCCCCGGTAAGCCCGTTGAAGATGGTGAGATACTCGGGACCGGTCAGGATGAAGCCCTCGCTCTTGCCACCATGGGTCCGGTAATCGGCCACGGGGCTGCCGATGACCTTGCCCAGGCCGTCGATGGTGCCGTCGGAGGTGCGGCAGGCGACCTCGGCCTTGCCGTCACCGTCGAGGTCATAGACCATGAACTGGGTGTAGTGGGCGCCGGCGCGGATGTTGCGGCCAAGGTCGATCCGCCAGAGCCGCCGGCCGTCCAGCTTGTAGGCGTCGAGGTAGACGTTGCCGGTGAAGCCGGTTTGGGAATTGTCCTTGGAGTTGGACGGATCCCACTTGACGATCATCTCATATTCTCCGTCGCCGTCGAGGTCGCCAACGCTGCAGTCATTGGCGCTGTAGGTGTAGTTTTCTCCCGTTGGTGTGACCCCACCCTTGGGCACCTGCAGCGGGATGGCGAGATAGTTGCGGGCGGGCGCATTGGCCGGCAGGACGAAGTACTTGCTCGGCTCCTGTTCCTGGCCGTCGAGCACGGCACGAACAAAGTAAGCGTTGGCCTTGGTAAAGTCCGGCGTGGCATCCACGAAAAACGTCACATCGGCGATGGGCTGGGGGTTGAGCTTGGCCGGGGTGGTGCCGGGTCCCGCAATGCGGTAGAGGTTGAACGCGACCTTTTCCGGATCGGTGCCGAGCAGACGCCAGCTCACATAGACGGATCCGCCGCTTTCCCGCATGGCGATGATGCCGCGGCCGAGTTTTTCCATCAGGCGCGGAGGCACCACGGCGGGAGCAGCCGCAGCCAGCAGCAGGGGAAAAGCGAGGACCAGCAACAGGCAGGATCCGAGGATACGGGCCGGTGCGAGGAAGGCAAAGGGTGCTTTCATGGGCAGGCGGGCAGGAAGGTTGGGTCCGGTTCAGGGGCGGAAGTCGCAGCGCAGCTGCAACCATGCCCGACGGGATGGTCTTTGGCAATGCCGAAGCCGGGGCGGGGCCGGCGGGCTCAACCCACCGGCCCCGCGACCTCTCACCCGAGCGCGAGGTCGGTGCGCTTCACGTCCTTCACCGGCCACTTCGTCACCGTCAAGCCCTTGGCGCTGCGGCTGCTCACGGGCACCGCCGTCAGGTCAAAGTCCAGCTCGCGCACGCGCGCGCCGCTGCGCCCGTCGATGAAGATACGCAGCGTCTTCGGCATCTCCGCCTCCGTCCGGCTCACCTCGAGGAAAACGACGCGCGAGCCCTCGGACTTCACCAGCGGGTAGAGCTTGTCGCGCGAGAGGCCGCCGATCTGGAACCGCTTGGCAAACGCCTTGCCGCTCTCCTTGTCCTGGTAGACCATCGTATAGAAAGCCGTGTCGCCGTCCGCCGGAAAGACCGCGCAGTGGATGATGTCGCGGCCCATGAAAACCTTGTCGGTCACCTTCGTGACCTTGAGCGAGCCGTCGGCCATGAGGCAGAGCACGCTGTCGAGGATGGTGCATTCCGAGACGAACTCGTGCTGGCGCCAGTTGAGTCCGACGAAGCCCTCCTCGCGGTTGACGTAGAGGCGCTGGTTGGCCGAGACGACGGCGGCGGCGTTGATCTGCTCGATCTCGTCGTAGGCCGTGCGGCGCTTGTGCGTTTTGCCGTATTTTTCCTGGAGGGTCTCAAACCATTTGACCGCATACTCGGTGAGGTGCTTGAGGTCGTACTTCACCTGCTTCATGGCGGCCTCGATCTTCTGGATGGCCTCGTCGGCCTGGAAGCGGTTGTAGGCGGAAATGCGCTTGATGCGGATCTCGGTCAGACGGGTGAGGTCTTCGTCGGTCACCGCGCGGCGCAGCTGCTTGAGGAACGGCTGCAGGCCCTCGCGGATCTCGGCGAGCACGCTCTCCCAGGTCTTGGACTTCTCGATCCGGCGGTAGATCCGCTCCTCGATGAAGATCCGCTCCAGCGAGTCCCAGTGCCACTGCTGCTCGAGTTCGCCGAGCTTGATCGTCAGCTCCTGCTCCAGCAGCCCGAGGGTCTGCTCGACCGAGCTCTTGAGGATGCCGGCCACGCCCAGGAACACGGGTTTGTCGCCGTCGATCACGCAGGCGGCGGGCGCGAGCGAAACCTGGCAATCGGTGAAAACGCAGAGCTGCTGGATGACCTGCTCCGGGTCGCTGCCCTGCGGCAGGTGGACGAGGATCTCGACCGTGTCGGCCGTGTTGTCGTCCACATGCCGGACCTTGATCTTGCCCTTGGCATTGGCGGCGAGGATGGACTCAATGAGGGACTCGGTCGTGGTGCCGAAAGGCAGCTCGGTGATCGCAAGGAGGGTCTTGGAACGGGCCTCGATCTTCGCGCGGACCTTGACGCGGCCGCCGCGCTCGCCGTCGTTGTATTCCGCAAAGTCGGCGGTGCCGCCGCTGGGAAAATCGGGATAGATGCGAAAACGTTTGCCCTGGAGGTGGTTGATGGCGGCCCGGCAGAGGTCGTTGAAATTATGCGGGAGAATCTTGGTGGAGAGGCCGACGGCGATGCCCTCGGCGCCGTCGAGCAGGACGAGCGGAAACTTGGCGGGCAGGGTGACGGGCTCCTTTTTGCGGCCGTCGTAGCTGAGCTGCCAGGCGGTGGTCTTGGGGTTGAAGAGCACGTCGCGGGCGAACGGCGTGAGTCGGGCCTCGATGTAGCGGGGCGCGGCGGCCTCGTCGCCGGTGAGGGTGTTGCCGAAATTGCCCTGCGGCTCGATCAGGAAGCCGCGCTGGGCGATGCCGACGAGGGCGGCGTCGATCGAGGCGTTGCCGTGCGGGTGCAGCGCCATGGTCTGCCCGGTGATGTTGGCGACCTTGTGGAAACGGCCGTCGTCCATCTCCCACATCGTGTGGAGAATCCGGCGCTGGACCGGCTTGAGGCCGTCGTCGATGTGGGGGACGGCGCGGTCGAGGATGACGTAGCTGGCGTAGTCGAGGAACCAGGTGCGGTAGTGCTGCGCGAGCGGGGCGTCGGTGGCGTGCTGGATCTTGCCCCGGGGCGGCGGGGCCGGATTTTGGATTTTGGAATTGGGATTTTGGATGGGGGCGGCCGGCGCCTGCCCCTCCCCAGCAGTTGGCGCAGCGGGGGGAGATTTCGCCGCGGGAACCTCCCGGTTCTCGGGCGCAGGCGCGTCGGATCCGCCGTTGAGCGGAAGTTCGGGCTGGTTGTCCTTGGGGGATTTGCGTCTGGCCATCGGGAAACTCCAACGCGAGGAACGCCCCCCGCGTCGAGGTTATTCTTTAGCGCGATAACAACGTCACTTGGTTTTTGGACTTGAGGTAGGGCGAACCCTCTGGGTGAGCCGCGGCTCGGCAGGGACGCCTCGCCCTACCGCCCACAGTCAATCTACCGGGAGATGCCACCCCTCACGGCAGCAGCTGCGGGTGGGCGCGGGCGCGGGTGGTGCGCTGGTCAATCTGGAGCCAGTGGTAGGCGCGCTCGAATGCGGCCATCAGGTCGTCGATACGCATCGGCTTGCTGAGAAAGTCGTGCATGCCGGCCTCGATGCAGGCGTTGTAGTCCTCCTTGCGGGCGTTGGCAGTAAGCGCGAGAATGTAGGGGGCCTCGGTGATCGGAACGTTGGTGCGCAGCTTGCGGGTGGCCTCGAGACCGTCCATCTCGGGCATCTGCATATCCATCACCACCAGATCGTAAGGCTGGCGGGTCAGGCCTTCGAGCGCCTCGATGCCGCTGGCGACGGCGTCGGCCCGGTAGCCGAGCTTGCCCAGCATGAGGAGGAGAACCTTGCGGTTCACCGCGTTGTCCTCGGCCACGAGGATGCGCATCGGGTGGCGGCGGGCGAAGTCGCGGTCAAAGGCCGAGGCGAACTTGGCCGGGTCGGCCTGGGGCACGTGCTGGTAGCGCAGCACCTGACCAAGGACGGTCTGCAGCTCGCGGGGCTTGACCGGCTTGGTCATGCGCGCGGCGACCCGGATGCCGGTGGGCTCCTTCAGGCCGCCCCGCGACGTGAGCAGGATCAGCGGCGGCGACTTGTCCCCCAGCTTGGCCTGCATCGCGGCGGCGAGCTCGAGGCCGTCCATGTCCGGCATGTTGAAGTCGAGCAGCGCGAAATCGTAGCGGGCGCCGGACTCCAAGTGGGCGAGCGTGGACGGGCCGTCGGCGTGGCATTCAACCTCGATGCCCCAGCTCTGGAGCTGGCGCTGGAGGATGCGGCGGTTGACCTCGTTGTCGTCGACGACGAGCGCGCGCCGGCCACTGAGCTCGACCGCAAAGGGGGTGGTGGTCTCGGTGCGAGCGGGGGCGGCGATGCCGGCGCGGATGGCGAAGCGGAAGGTGGAGCCCTTGCCCAGCCGGCTGGTAACCATGATGCGGCCGCCCATCAGCTCGACCAGCCGCTGGCTAATGGCGAGGCCGAGGCCCGAACCGCCGTAGCGGCGCGTGGTGGAGGCATCGACCTGGGAAAAGGATTTGAACAAGCGGTCCATCCGGTCCTCGGGGATGCCGATGCCCGAGTCCTCGACGACAAACGAGAGCTGCCAGCCGGACTCGGCCGGGTGGGCGGTGACGGAAACGGTGATGCCGCCATGCGCGGTGAACTTCACGGCGTTGCCGACGAGGTTGACCAGCACCTGGCGCAGCCGCGTGCTGTCGCCGACGACGAGGTCGGGCATGCCCGCGGCAAAGTAGAGGCCCAGCTCGATGTTCTTCTCGGCACAGCGGGCCGCAAACAGGTCCAGCACCTGCTCGAGCGAGAGGCGGAGGTCGAACGGGTTGGGGTCGAGCTCGAGCCGGCCGGCCTCGATCTTGGAGAAGTCGAGAATGTCGTTGATGATCTCCAGCAGGGCGTCGGCGCTGTTGCGGATGGTCTCGACATATTCGCGCTGCTCGGGGGCGAGACTCAGGTCGAGCAGCAGGCTGCCCATGCCGATGATGGCGTTCATCGGCGTGCGAATCTCATGGCTCATGTTGGCCAGAAACTCGCTCTTCGCCCGGTTGGCCGACTCGGCCACCTCGGTCGCCTTGCGCATCGCCGCCTCGGCCTCGTTGCGCCGGGCGATCAGGTCCTCGAGCAGGCCGGCCACGGTCAGCAGGTCGTCCTCGGTCCGCACGCCACTCGGCAGGTCCGCGGGGCGCAGCGCCGCCACCGAGGCGCGGAGGCGGTTCAGGACCTCGAGATTGTGGGCGTACTGCGCCTGCAGCTTCTGGCTGGCGGCCAGCAGCTCGTCGGAGCTGAGCTGCATGGCCCGCTCGGACAGCTTGCGGTCGTTGTCGAACTGCTCGTACGTGTCGTCGACCGCCTGCAGCAGCCCCTGCCACTCCGGCGGGATGACCGCGTCGGGGCCGAGGTGTTTGCGGATCTGCCGCTGGAGCAGGCGGTGGTCGGGCATCAATCCTCCCGCAGCGTGGTGATGGTCATGGTCTGGTTGTGCAGCTGGCAGGCTCCGGTGCCCCCGCTGGGGGCGAGCTCGCCATAGGAATAGAAGCCGGTGACGGCGGGACCGGCGCCGAGGGTCTCGCGGACGATTTCCGTCTCCTCCTCGGTGCGCTGGCCGAGCACGATGCGGCGGCCGACGCAGCTCACGCAGATCACCAGCTCGGGGGCGGCGCCGGTGCCGGTCTGGCCGGCCGCCGCGGCGGCGCCGTCGATCAGGTCCTCGTAGGAGGCGCGCATGAAACGCACCCGGGCGCCGGCCGGGATGTCGCCGGCAAAGGTCATGCTTTCCGCCTTGTCGTCGATGGAGAGGATGGTGCGCACGACCGGCTGCCCGCCCGCGCCCTGCGGTGTGATGCACAGCGGAAAGCGCAGCGCGGAACCCGGCAGCGCCGCCGCCTGGTCGCCCAGGTAGGTCTTGTACAGGCTCAGGGCGGACTGCCCGTCGAGCTCATGGAGCACGTTGCCGGCGGATTTGCTCACCACCCGCTCGGGTCCGAACGGCGACCAGCCACCGGCGGAGCCGATCCCGGTCTTGAGATGGGTGCCGTAGAATCCGACCGCGACCACCCGGCCCGACTGCGGCGTCTCGTCGAGGCCGACCAGGGTCTTTTCAAACCGGGCGCCGTCGCCCGCCAGGCCGCCCGTGAGCGCGACGCCGGCCGGCAGGTGCTCATTGAAGCCGCGCGCCAGCTCGGTGCCGTTGACCAAGGCGCCGTCGGAGATGACGAACACATGGGCGAGTTCCGGCCCGCGCAGGCGTTCGGCCAGCTCCCGGCCGGCGGTGAAACTGTCGGCGGCGGACTTCACCGTGGTGGCGGCGGTGACGACCTTGGTCTTTTCGAATGCGATGGCGGTGACCGTGAGGCCGTCCTCCGTCACTTCGGTGCCGGTGATTTCGCCGGAGGTGGAGGCCGCGACGAGATGGGCGCCCGGATAGGCGCGGCGGACCTCGTCGAGGGAGGCGGAATTGGCCAGGAGGTGACGGCCGCCAAACGCCAGAACCAACTGCGGGGCCAGCCCCGCGAGCCCACCCGACCGGATTTTCCAACCGGACGCGGGGGCAAAGCTGCGTTGCTCGATTTTCATGCGCCGCCAGCTTGCCGTGGCTGCGGGGAGCGTCCATCCTGAAATCACCCCACGCTCCTGTTCCGATGGAGGCACACTGACACCGCTTCCGACTTTTCGGGCTCGTTCGCTGGGGGGCAAACTGTCGCTGCGCTCAGTGCCGTGGGACCCACCGTGTGGGATGCCGTGCTGCCCCGTCCGGCATTCCCGGAAATCCGCGATTGCCGCGCCGGCGGCGTCGGGCTAGCTGACTGGGCGAACCCCGTCCGCCCCATGACTGATTATTCCCGCCGCAGTTTTCTCAAGGCTTCCGCGGCCGCCGGCGCCGCCATCACCCTCGGAGAAATCGCCCTCCGCTCCGCCTTCGCGGCCGACCTTGCGCCCGCCGGCGGCGCCGCCACGCTCCCGCCCGCGCCATCGTGGGCCGACAAACCCATGCGCTGGGCCCAGCTCACCCTCGTCGAGGACGATCCCGGCAAGTTCGACCTCAAGTTCTGGCTCGATTATTTTGCGCGCACCAAATCCGACGCCGTCTGCCTGAGCGGCGGCGGCTGCGTGGCATTTTACCCGACGCAGATCCCGTTCCACCACCGCAGCGCCTGGCTCGGCGACCGCGATGTGCTCGGCGACCTCATCGCCGGCTGCCGCCAGCTCGGCATGGTCGTGCTCGTGCGCACCGACCCGCACGCGACCTACGACGACGCCCAAGCCGCCCATCCCGAATGGATCGCCGTCACCGCCGACGGCCAGCCGCGCCGCCACTGGGCCTCGCCCGAGATGTGGGTCACCTGCGGCCTCGGCCCCTACAATTTCGAATTCATGACCGCCGTGAAACGCGAGATCGCCACGCGCTACAAGATCGACGGCATCTTCATCAACCGCTGGGACGGCTCCGGCATGTGCTATTGCGACTCCTGCCGCACGCTCTTCCGCGCCGCCACCGGCTTCGAGCTGCCCCGCTCCACCAACGTTATGGACCCTGCGCGCCGCGCCCACACCCTCTGGCGGCAGCAGCGGCTCTTCGACCTCTGGCGCCTTTGGGACTCCGAGGTGCGCAAAATCAATCCCGACGCGTGCGTCATCCCCAACACCGGCGGCGGCGCCGGCAGCACGCTCGACATGGTGCAGATCGGCGGGCTCGCGCCGACGCTCATGGCCGACAACCAGGCGCGCCGCGGGCTCACCCCGCCCTGGGCCAACGGGAAACGCGGCAAGGAGTTTCGCGCCACCATGGGACGCAAACCCATCATCGGCATCTTCAGTGTCGGCCTTGAGGAGCCGTATCGCTGGAAGGATTCGGTTCAGAGTGCTGCGGAGATCCGCCTCTGGGTCGCCGAGGGCGTCGCCAACGGCCTGCGCCCCTGGTTCACCAAGTTCGCCGGCAGTGTCAACGACCCGCGCTGGCTCCAGCCCGTCGAGGAGCTCTACACCTGGTGCGCCGGGGCCGAGCGCTACCTGCGGCAGGAGCGGCCGCTCGCGCGCGTGGCGATGGTCTATTCGCAGCAGACCGCCTGGTATTACACCGGCGGCGCGCGCGACCTCGTCGAGGAACCGGCGCTCGGCTGGTATCAGGCGCTGATCGAGGCGCGGGTGCCGTTCGAGATGGTGCACGACCGGCTGCTCGACGCGGAACACCTCGCGGCGTTTCAGACGCTCATCCTGCCCAACCTCGCCGCGCTGTCCGATGCCCAGTGCGCGCAGCTCCGGCAGTTTGTCGCGCGCGGCGGCGGCCTCGTGGCGACCTTTGAGACCTCGCTCCACGACGAGGGCGGCGGGCGGCGGGCGGACTTCGGCCTCGCCGACCTTTTCGGCGTGTCGTACAAGGCGCGCGCCGAGGGCCCGATGCACAACGCCTACCTGCGCCTCGAACACGCCGCCGCGCCCAACCACCCGCTCCTCGCCGGGCTGGCCGACGCGCCGCGCATCATCCACGGCACCTGGCGCCTCGATGTGACGGCGAAGGAAAATTTTCCCGCGCCGCCCCTCACGCTCATCCCGTCGTATCCCGACCTGCCGATGGAAAAGGTCTTTCCCCGCACGCCGCACACCGACATCGCCGAGGTGTTTCTGCGCGAGGTGGGCGCGGGGCGCGTGGTGTATTTCCCATGGGACATCGACCGCACGTTCTGGGAGGTGCTCAGTCCCGACCACGGCCAGCTCCTGCGCAACGCCGTGGCGTGGGCGACCAACGAGCCCGCGCCCGTGACCGTCACCGGCCCGGGCGTGCTTGATGTCGTGGCGTGGCGGCAAAAGGCCTCGCTCACGGTGCACCTCGTGAACCTCTCCAATCCGATGATGATGAAAGGCCCCCTCCGCGATTTCCTGCCCGTGGGCGCGCAGCAGGTGCGCCTGAAATTGCCGGCCGGTGTGATCGCGCGCGGCGTGCACCTGCTCGTCGCCGGCGGCACGCCGGAGTTCCGCCAGACCGGCGACTGGCTCGAGGTCACCGTGCCGTCCGTCCTCGATCACGAAGTCGTGGCCGTGGATCTGCCGGGATGAGGCCCCTGCTCCCCGCTCGCGGGCGCGGCCCACCACGGAGAGTGGCGGCGTCGGCACCCGCTCACACGGCGACTAGGTCCTTTTCAATCCGGAGATTTCCGATGATGAAATCCTGCCGCTCGGGCGTGTTCTTGCCCATGTAGAAGCCGAGCAGCTCGGCGCTGCTGTGCAGGTGCGCGAGCGACACGGGCTCCAGCCGGATGTTTTCGCCGATGAAATCCTTGAACTCCGCCGGCGACACCTCGCCGAGACCCTTGAACCGCGTGATTTCGTGGGTGGCGCCGAGCGCCGTGACCGCGGCCTGCTTCTCCTGCTCCGAGTAGCAGTAGATCGTCTGCTTCTTCGTCCGGACGCGGAAGAGCGGCGTCTCGAGGATGAAGAGGTGCCCGTTGGTGATGAGCTCCGGGAAAAACTGCAGGAAAAACGAGAGCAGCAGCAGGCGGATGTGCATGCCGTCCACGTCGGCGTCGGTGGCGATGACAACGCGGTTGTAGCGGAGGTTCTCCAGTCCCTCCTCGATGTTGAGCGCGCTCTGCAGGAGATGGAACTCCTCGTTTTCGTAGATGACCTTCTTGGTGAGGCCGAAGGTGTTCAGCGGCTTCCCCTTCAGGGCGAAGACGGCCTGCGTCTGCACGTCGCGGCAGGCGGTGAGGGAGCCGGAGGCGCTGTCGCCCTCGACGATGAAGAGCGTGCTGTCCTCGGCGCGCTTGTCCTTCGTGTCGAGGTGCACGCGGCAGTCGCGGAGCTTGCGGTTGTGGAGCGAGGCCTTCTTCGCGCGCTCGCGGGCGAGGCTGCGGATGCCGGAGAGCTCCTTGCGCTCGTGCTCGCTCTCCTGGATCTTGCGCAGGAGGGCGTCGGCGGTCTCGCGGTTCTTGTGCAGATGGTTGTCCAGCGCCTGCTGCATGAACGTGCCGATGAAATCCTTGATCGACGGCCCGTCGGGCCCGATGGCGGCGGAGCCGAGCTTGGTCTTGGTCTGCGACTCGAAGACCGGCTCCATCACGCGCACGGCCACGGCCGCGGCGATGGCCTGGCGGATGTCGGCGGCGTCAAACTCCTTCTTGTAGAAGTTGCGGACGGTGGTGACGAGTGCCTCGCGGAAGGCCGCGAGGTGGGTGCCGCCCATCGTGGTGTGCTGGCCGTTGACGAACGACCAGTATTCCTCGCCGTAGTGCGCGCCGTGGGTCAGCGCGACTTCGATGTCCTCGCCCTCGAGGTGGATCAGCGGATAGAGTGGCTCGCCGGTGAGCTTTTTCGCGAGCAGGTCCTTCAGGCCGTTTTCGGATTTGAACGCCTGCCCGTTGAACGTGAGCGTGAGGCCACGGTTGAGGAACGCGTAGTTCCAGAGCATCTCCTGGATGAACTCGGGCCGGAACCGGAAGTCCTTGCCGAACAGCGCCTCGTCGGGCGTGAACTCGATGATCGTGCCGTTGCGCTCGTCGGTCTTCGCCACGCGGTGGTCCTTCTTCAGCTTGCCCTGGGCGAACTCGACGACCTTGGTCTCGCCCTCGCGCACCGCCTGCGCCCGGTAGGCCAGCGCGAGCGCGTTGACGGCCTTCTGGCCGACGCCGTTGAGGCCGACGGCCTTCTTGAACGTCTCGCTGTCGTATTTGGCGCCGGTGTTGATGACCGAGACACACTCAAGCAGCTTGCCGAGCGGGATGCCGCGGCCGTAGTCGCGGACGCGCACGGTGCGGTCGTTGAGCTCGATCTCGATCTTCCGGCCCGAACCCATCGTGAACTCGTCGATGGCGTTGTCGATCGTCTCCTTGAGGAGGACGTAGATGCCGTCCTCGGCGTGCGCGCCGTTGCCGAGCCGGCCGATGTACATGCCGGGGCGGAGGCGGATGTGCTCGGTCGAGCTGAGGGTCTTGATGCTGGCTTCGGTGTAGTTGGATGCCATGGGTTTTCGCACAGGCTGAAAAATGCGCGGCGCCACGCAAGCCTGCACCGTGCGGCACCGGCAAAAGACCGCCGGGCGGCGCGGCGCCCGGTACCCGCCCGGGTCCCCGGAATCTGGCGGGGGCCAATTTGCAGGCGTGACAAGACCCCGCTTTCTACCCTAGGCATGTCCTTTACACACTCACCGACCCTCATGAACGACAACCTCGACGAACTCAAAGACCTGGTCGCCGCCATCCGCGCCGACCACCAGGCGCAGAAGGACAAGGAAAAGCGGGATGCCTGGACGAAATTCGTCGCCCTCTCGATGATCTGCCTCGCCACGCTCGCGGCGGTCGCCTCGCAGAAGGGCGCCGGCTTCTCCTCCGCCACGATGAAGCAGCTCAACGAAGCCACCTACACTCAGGCGCTGGCCTCGGACCAATGGGCCTATTTTCAGGCCAAGGGGATCAAACAGAGCCTGAATGAAATGGAACGCGACCGCGTCACCGGCACCGCCGACGCCGCGCGGCTCGCCGCCCTCACCGCCACCATCGCCCGCTACAACACCGAGAAGAAGGACGCGTCCGACAAGGCCACGGCGTACGAAAAGGCCCGTGATCAAGCGCGCACTCTCTCGGCCGAAGCCGCCACCCGCAGCCAGGGCATCGGCCTGGCGACGACGATATTTCAGATCGCCATCGCTCTCGGCGGCGTGTGCCTCGTGGTCAAGAAACGCTGGCTCTGGGGCGCGTCGCTGTTGCTTGGCGCGGTCGCCGTCGCCAAGATGGCCTGGGTGCTGTTCAACTGATCGGGTAGCGCGACTTTCGCTCGCCTCCCGGCCCGCGATTCGCCAAGTTGGCCGGCTCCCCATGAAAAAAGACGCCATCCTCGCCAAGTTCAAAGCTGAACGGGTCATCGCCCTCATCCGCGCCGATTCGCCGGACGGGCTCCTCGACTGCGCCAAGGCGCTCGCCGCCGGCGGGCTCACCAGCATCGAGCTGACCATGACGACCCCCGGGGCCATCCGCATGATCGAGAAGGCGACGGCCGAGCTGCCCGACTTCCTCTTCGGCCTCGGCACCGTGCTCGACGCCGAGACGGCCCGGATGGGCATCCTCGCCGGCGCCCGGTTCATCGTCACCCCGGCGCTGCGGACCGACGTCATCACCCTTTGCCGCCGCTACAGCGTGCCGGTCTTCTGCGGCGCGCTCACGCCCACGGAAATCCTCACCGCCTGGGAGGCCGGCGCCGACGCCGCCAAGATTTTCCCGGCCGAGTTCTTTGGTCCCGCCTATATCAAGTCCGTCAAGGCCCCGCTCCCGCACATCGAGATGGTGCCCACCGGCGGGGTGAATGCGGAGAACGTCGGCGAGTTCCTGAAGGCCGGCGCCTTCGCGACCGCGGCCGGCAGTTCGCTCGTGGACGCGAAGTCGCTGAAGGAAAAAAACTGGGCCGCGATCACCGCCAAGGCCAAGGCCTTCGTCGCCGCCGTCGCCGCGGCGAAGTAAGCGCTTTCCCGCCGACTGCAGGTGGAGCGCGACGTCCCCGGCGCGCTTTCCAAGCCGGCACCGGGGCGAGGGAGCCCCGGCCCCAATTTCAACCCGCCGGCGGCGGCAGATATTTCGCCACGTCCGGGATCTTCTTCACCCGGCGGCCGGTGCCGTCGCGGACGAGATAGATATCCTCTTCGGGAGCGGCGGTGACCTCGGCCTCGTCGTCCGTCTCCTCCTGCTCGTCGATCTCCTCGCCGTCACCGTCGGTGAAGATCCAGTCCTGGTCCTCGTCGAACAGGTGCGACAGCCGCCGGGCCTGGGGCTCGAGCACCAGCGCGGGATTCTTCACCCGGCCCGCCTTCACCGGCTCAAACAGGCACGGGTAGAACTGGCCCTGGAAATGCGCGAGAAAATCGCTCAGCCATTTGTTCGCCACGCCCTCGCGGCGGTGGAGCAGCACGATGTCGGAAAAATGCACGCACGCCTCGTACCACGCCAGCAGCGGGGGATGCTGCTCGACGAGACGGCAGTTGACCACGCAGATGACCCGGGCCAGTTCGCCGCCCTGCGCCTCCAGCCAGAGCTGGAACGCCTCGATCTGGTCCACCGGGTTGACCCGGCCGTGGGTGACGAAAAATAGGTGCGTCCCCTCCGGGGGCGGCACGGCGAGGATGATGCCGTCGGTCCAGTTCCAGCGGGTGAGGCCGGGCAACCGGGCATCCAACGCATCCGGAGATTCGTCAGCCGCCAGCAGCACGGCCGGCCGGTCCTCCGCGCCAAGGCCACCGTCAATCAGATCGGCCAAGACTTCCCGCCGGCCGGAGCCCGCGGCGCCGAGGATCAGATAGACCAGAGGTTTTGAGGGGGAAGGCATGGGCCGCGAAAAACACCAAAAGCCACAACAAGTCGAACTGGCGCAGATTTTTTGCGCCTCTTTGTGGGTTTGGTGGCGATTAGAATTTGAACGTCCGGTTCTGCGCCGCGTGCCGCATCCAGTGGTCCACCAGCACGAGCGCGGTCATCGCCTCGACCAGCACCACCGCCCGGGGCACGACGCAGGGGTCGTGGCGGCCGCGCGCGGCGAGCTCGGTGGCGTGGCCCTCAAGGTCCACGGTTTGCTGGGGCTGGAGGATGGTGGCGGTGGGTTTGAAGGCGACGCTGAAAGCGATCTCCTCGCCGTTGCTGATGCCGCCCTGGACGCCGCCAGAGCGATTGGTAAGCGTGCGCACGCCGCCGCCGGCGCGCGGGGCGAATGCGTCGTTGTGCTCGGAGCCCTTCAGGAGCGTGCCGGCAAAACCGCTGCCGAGTTCGAAACCCTTGGTCGCGGGGAGCGAAAGCATGGCCTTCGCGAGATCGGCCTCAAGGCGGTCGAATACCGGTTCGCCCAGTCCGGCCGGGACCCCGCGCACCCGGCCGGCGATGACGCCGCCCACCGAATCCCCGGTGGCGCGCACCTGCTTGATGCGGTCGATCATGGCCGCGGCCGTCGCGGGATGCGGACAGCGCACCGCTGTGGCCTCAACCTCGGCCAGCGTGGGAAACGTTTCCAGCACGGCCGACGGCACCGCCAGATCATGGATGCGCGTGACGAACGCACGAATCTCGACGCCCCCCGCCAGGGCAAGGATCTTCCGGGCAATCGCACCCGCCGCGACCCGGCCGACCGTCTCACGGGCCGAACTGCGCCCCCCGCCGCGGTGGTCGCGGAGTCCGAATTTGGCCTGATAGGTATAGTCAGCATGCGACGGGCGGAACTTATTCCGCATTTCGTCATAGGCGCCGGGCCGCTGGTCGGCATTGCGCACCATCAGGGCGATGGGTGTGCCGGTGGTCCGGCCCTCAAAGATACCCGACAGGATTTCCACCGCATCGGCCTCCTGGCGCGGTGTCACGATGTCACTCTGGCCCGGCCGGCGGCGGTCGAGGTCGGTCTGGATGTCAGGCGCAGTCAGCGGCAGGCCCGGCGGACATCCGTCCACCACGACGCCCACCCCGGGACCGTGGCTTTCGCCCCAGGTGGTGATGGTGAAGAGTTTTCCGAGGCTGTTGGGCATCCAATTTGCGACCGTTGGCCAGGGGGCCAAATCCCGCAAGTGCCAAAATTTGCATGGAAAAGGAAACGTCCCGCTCGGTTCCGCCGTCTCTACGGGCACATCGCTATTTACAATCCTCCCCCCTTGCCTTTGGCTCAGCCTTCCGTGCCGCGCCCCGTGCCCACCTCATCCAACCCCCTTATGCGTCTCCTCCGCCTGCTCCCGCTCGCCGCCCTCACCCTCGTTCCGGCCTCCGTGCATGCCCAGCCTGCCGCTGCCGCCCCTGCGGCCGCCCCCACGACGGTTCCCGTCGCCATCACTTCAGACATCATCCAACGGATGAGCCTGCGCGATGCCCCGCTCGATCTGGTCCTCGGCCAGCTTGAGGCTTGGACCGGCCGCATCGTGCTGCGCCCGCAGGCCCTGCCGGCCACCGCCATCACCCTCAACATCACCCACCAGGTGACCAAGGCCGAGGCCTCCGCCGCCCTCGAGAGCGTGCTCGAGATGAACGGCATCGGCGTCGTCTACATGGGCGACAAGTTCATCAAGGTCATCGATCTCGCCGCCACCCGTCCCGAAACCCCGGAGCTGATCGTCGGCAAGGCGGCCGATCTGCCGGCCAGCAACAAGGTCATGTCCAAGATCTTTCAGCTGACCTACCTGCAGGCCGCCAATATCGTGCCGCAACTCAACACGATGCTCACGCCCCGCCTTGGGGGCGCCATCTTCTTCAACAACAGCGGCTCGTTCCTCGTCACCGACACCATCGCCAACCTCCAGCGCGTCGAGATGCTCGTGGACAAGCTCGACAACCCCGCTCTCCCCACCTTCAAACCGCATTTCTTCGCGCTGAAATTTGCCAAGGCGGCCGATGTCGCCACCAGCATCTCGGCCATCGTGCAGGGCCCGTTGCAGACCCAGATTGGCGCGGCCAACGTCGTCCTGTCGGCCGACACCCGCACCAACCAGCTCGTCGTCCTCGGCGACGAGCGCCAGATCCCTCTTTTCCAGCAGCTGATTGAGAAGCTCGATGTGAAGGCCGACCCCGTCACGGTCAACCGTGTCTTCCCGATCAAGCACGGCAATGCGGTCCAGATCGACCCAATGCTGCACACCATGATCAACGGCCAGGCCTCCCAGGTGGCCGCCGCCAGCAACACCCGCGGCGCGACCACCCCCGGTGCCACCCGTCCCATGGTCACGACCCCGCCGAACCAGCCCGCCCCGGCTGGCGGTCAAGCGGCCCCGGCCGCCGCTGCTCCCGCCAACATCAATGTCACCCCCGGGGGCGCCTCCAGTTCCACCGCCGATTTCAGCCCCTACATGGCCTTCACCAACGATCCGCGCAGCAATTCCATCGTCGCCACCGGCACACCGGATGACATGCGCATCTTGGAGGACCTCATCAAGGGCATCGACGTGGTCCTCCCCGAGGTCCGTCTCGAGGTCGTGATCGTCGATGTTTCCCTCGGAGACAGCGACACCACCGGCATCTCATCCTTGGGCTTGGAGGTGCAGAACAACAAGCTGATCGGTTTCAACGGCGCCTTTCCGGGCCTGGGGATCAGCGGGCTGACCGGCACCGCCAACACCACCAGCACCTTTGCCAGCCTCACCCGGACCGCCGGGCTGCCGAATTCCCTGTCCGGCATCATCAGCTTGTCCACCACCCCGCTCAAGAACAACGCCACCATCCTCTCGTCCCCGAGCATTGTCACCTCCCACAACACGCAGGGCATGATTTTTGTCGGCGAAACGGTCCCGGTCATCACCGGCAGCGTCAACAGCGGCACCACCGGCGGCACGACCTCCACCGTCACCCAGCTCCAAATCGGTATCACCCTGACGGTCACCCCGCTGATCGGCACCGACGGCTCGGTTTATCTGAACATCGCCACCACCGTGGACGACACCGCCGGCTCCGTCCTCATCGACGGTAATTCCCAGCCCATCATCAGCTCGCGCCGAACCCAGTCCTACATCGGCTGCAAGACCGGCGACATCCTCGTCATGGGCGGCCTGCAGAGCAAGAAGGTGGAAAAGAGCACCAGCCGGCTGGGCCCCATCCCCTTCATCGGCGACCTCCTCGGTTCCCGCACCAGTTCCAACACCCGTGAGGACATCATCTTCTTCATCCGCCCCACGGTCATCACCGGCGACGCCAGTGACAACGCGAAGGCCCTGAAGCGGGTGGAGTCCATGTCGGACGCCCCGTTCGTCAAGGACATGCTGGGCATCGAACCGACACCCGCTCCCGCCGCACCCGCCTCTCCCGCAAAGCCGGGCGCCACGCCCGCCGCTCCCGCCGCGCCCGACTCCTCGAGTTCACCCGCCCTGCGCCGCCAGCGCTGACCCACCGCCATGTCCGCCATCTTGGATTCATCGCTGCCGGCCGAGCTGGCCGCTGCCTTAAGCGACGAGCAACGCCAGACCATCCAGGAAGCGCCGCGTGGCCGCCGGTTGGCTGAACTGGCCGCCGCCCTTGGCCAGGACGAGGGCGAGGTGCTGAAACAGCTCTCGGCCGCCACCGGCCTGCCCATCGCCAGCAACCTGCAGGGCGACCCGGAAACCCTGCGGCTCTTTCCCGCCCGCCTGGTGAACGAATACCAGCTGGTTCCCATCCTCAGCGCGGAGGCCATGGCCGCCGCCGAGGCCGCTGAAGCCGAGGCCAAATCGGCCGCAGCCAGCGCGGAAGATGACGACGGGGAGGAGGCCGAGCCGGCCATCCCCACCGGCCCGCTCCTGCTGGCGACGGCCTGGATGCCCGACGCCATGATGGTCGAGTGGATCCGCACTTTCACGACCCGCCGCCTCGTCTGGAATCTCGGGGTGCCTGACAAGATCCACCAGCTGATCATCGACCAGTGGGGCGTCGGCTCCGGCAGCCTGGATGAGGACGACGACAGCTACCTCGCCCCCGAAACGGCCGAGGTGGTGGACGGCGATGTCGATGAGGAGGCCGCCGTCGTGCGCTTTGTCACCGAGGTCGTCGCCCAGGCCGTCGCCGACGATGCCACCGACATCCATTTTGAGCCCCAGGAAAAGCAGCTCCGCATCCGCTACCGCGTGGACGGCCTGCTGGTCCACGTGCCCGTGCCGGACAACCTCCTGCGCTTTCAGGACGCCATCATCTCCCGCGTGAAGATCATGGCGAAGCTGAACATCTCCGAGAAACGTCTGCCGCAGGACGGCCGCATCAATTTCAAGTCGGGCAACACCCTGCTGGACATCCGCGTCTCCACCCTTCCGACGATCTACGCCGAGTCCATCTCGCTCCGTCTGCTGAACAAGAAGAAGGACGCCTACAACACGATGGACCGCCTCGGCATGGCGGCGGATGAGCAGGCCCAGATCAACGACGTCCTCAACGTCCCCCACGGCATCATTCTCGTCACCGGCCCGACCGGTTCCGGCAAATCGACCACGCTCAATGCGTTTCTCCGCAAGATCAACGCGGTCGACCTCCGCATCATGACCGTCGAGGACCCCGTCGAATACGAGGTGCCGGGCGTGAACCAGACGCAGGTGAAAACCGAGATCGGCTTCACCTTCGCCACCGCCCTCCGCAGTCTTCTGCGTCAGGATCCCGATGTCATCATGGTGGGTGAAATCCGCGACAAGGAGACGGCCGAAATCGCCATCCGCGCGGCCCTCACCGGCCATCTGGTGTTTTCCACCCTGCACACCAACGACGCCCCCGGCGCCATCACCCGTCTGGTCGACATGGGCATCGAGCCGTTCCTGGTGGCCTCGGCCATCGAGATGGTCATCGCCCAGCGCCTTGTGCGCCGCCTGTGCAACGACTGCGCGAAGCCGCAGCCCGTCAACCACGTCAAGCTCCGCGAGTCGCTGCTGGTCCTCAATGTCGACCCCGCCGAGGCCGATCTCATCACCGCGCTCAAGCAGCCCGTCGGCTGCGACCGCTGCCGCAACACCGGCTACCGCGGCCGGGTCGGCCTCTTCGAAATCCTCAAGCTCAACGACGAGCTCCACGAGATCATCCTCAAGCGCGAAAGCACCCGCACGCTGGCCGACTGCGCCCGGCGGCAGGGCATGCGCGCCCTGGAGCAGAGCGGCTGGGAAAAGATCAAGTCCGGCCTGACCACGCTCGACGAAGTGCTGCGCGTCATCACCGTCGTCGAAAAGTAAACGCCCATGCCGACGTTTGCCTATTCCGCCCGCAATGCCGCCGGGCAGTCGCTGCAGGCCGAGCTCGAGGCTCCCACGCGCAAGGATGCCCTGCGCATGCTCGCGTCGCGCGGCCTCACCCCGGTCAATCTCAGCGAATACACCGGCCGGCCCGGCGCCGCCCACAAAGCCGGGGCGGTCGCCGCCCGCCGGGCCGCCGAAACCGCCGCCCCCGTGGCCGTGGTCAAGCTCAAGCGCAGCCACCGACTGCCCCTGCTCTCCGCCCTCTACGAGCTCACCACCAGCGGCCTCTCCGCCGGCGAGGCCGTGCGCCTCCTCTCCGTCCGCGTCAAGGATCCCGCCATCCACACCCTCTGCTCCGGCCTCTGGGAGCGCATCGGCGAGGGCGCGACCCTCTCCGGCGCCATGGCGCAGTTTCCCGAGGTCTTTGACGAGGCCACCCTCAACCTGATGCAGGCCGGTGAGGCCACGGGCAATCTCAACGAGGTGCTCAGCCGCATCATCGCCCATTTGACCGAACAGCGCGAACTGCAGCGGCAGCTCTCCGCCGCCCTCGCCTACCCGATCTTCCTCACCTGCGTGGCCGCCGGCGTCGTGCTCTTCTTCCTGTTCTTCCTGATGCCGAAGCTGAACGTGCTCTTCTCGTCACTGCATGGGGATGTGCCGCTCTCGACCCGCGCCCTGCTCGCGCTCGCCGACTTCACCCTGCACTACGGCCTGATCGTGGTGATCGCCGCGGTCTTCGGGGTCGCCAGCTTCTGGCGCTGGCGGCAGACGGAGAGCGGCCGCCGCAAGACCGACGAATGGATGCTGAAGGTGCCGCTGCTCGGCCCGTTCTGCGTCGCCCAGACCGTGCTCGCCTTCAGCCAGACCCTCTCCGTGCTGCTGGAAAACGGCATCACCACCTCGGAGGCCCTCCGGATGACCGAACGCCAGATCGGCAACCGGGTGCACCGCGAGGCGTTCGACGTCGCCACCGGGCGGGTCCTCGAGGGCGAGGCGCTCTCCCAGGCTCTAATCCGCACCGGCTGCTTTCCCGACCTCGTCCTCGACCAGCTGGCCGTCGGCGAAAACACCGGCAACGTCGTCCCCAGCCTCCGCAAGATCGCCATCGCCTTTCAGCGCCAGGTCTCGGGCCAGCTCAAGGTCTTCACCAGCGTGATCGGCAGCGGGGTGCTGATGACCGTGTTTATTTTCGTCGGCTTCATCGCCTTCGCCATTGTCAACGCGGTGTTCAGCCTCAGCGCCAGCATCAAATAGTCCGGCGGCGGGCGCACTGCGGATTCTTGCCGCGGGGGAGGGTTGGTGCTCCGGGCGGAATCCTGCGCGGGCTGGTCTTCGCGCGTCCTCCGCGGAGGTGGAATCGGCTTTTTCCGCACCGAATTGACCGCCGACCTAAGGACCGGCCGGATGTTTCGGCTTGCGGCGGAAAGGGCGCGCGATGAACTCCGGGCGGACGCCGCCCGCCCGTCCCGGCGGTCCGGTTCCCCGGCTTTCCCACCCATGCCCAGACCCGTCACGCTGTTCACCGGCCAGTGGGCCGATCTGCCCCTCGCCCGGCTGGCTCCGCTCGCCCGTCAGATGGGCTACGACGGCCTGGAACTCGCCTGCTGGGGCGACCATTTTGATGTCGTGGCCGCCGCCGGCTCGAAAAAATACTTGCGGGGAAAATGGGCCCTGCTGCGGGACCACGGCCTCACCTGCCACGCCGTGTCCAGCCACCTCGTCGGCCAGGCCGTCTGCGACCACATCGACGAACGCCACCGGGCCATCCTCCCGCCCGAGGTCTGGGGCGACGGCGATCCGGAGGGCGTCCGCCGCCGCGCCGCCCGCCGGATGATCCTCACCGCCCGGGCCGCCCGCGCCTTCTTCGACGCCGAGCCGGGCCGCCGGCCCGCCGACCGCACCCCGGCCGTCGTCAACGGATTCACCGGCTCCAGCATCTGGCACTCGCTCTACGCCTTCCCGCCCACCCCGCCGGCGTATTGGGAAGCTGGATATGCGGATTTTGCGCGACGCTTCGGTCCGATTCTCGAGGCCTTTGACCGGGCCAACGTGAACTTTGCCCTCGAGGTCCACCCGACCGAGATCGCCTTCGACCTCGCGTCCGCCCAGCGCACCCTCGCCGCCGTCAAGGGACACCGCCGTTTCGGCTTCAACTACGACCCGTCCCATCTCGGCTACCAGGGCGTCGATTACGTGCAGTTCATCCGCACCTTCGGCCCGCGCCTGTTCCACGCCCACCTGAAGGACGTCTGGTGGGGCCATGGCGACGGCTCCGTCGGGGTGTTCGGCGGCCATGTCCCCTTCGGCGATCCGCGCCGGTACTGGGATTTCCGCTCCCCCGGCCACGGCGACATCCGCTTCGAGGACATCATCGTCGCCTTGAACGATGTCGGCTACCGCGGCCCGCTCTCCGTTGAGTGGGAGGATGCCCGCATGGACCGCGTGCACGGCGCCACCGAGGCCGCCGCATTCGTCCGCCGGCTCGACTTCCCCCCCAGCGCCGTCGCTTTCGATGCCGCGTTCGGGAAAAAGTAATCCGTCCCATGCCTCCGCCGGTCCTTCCCAACCCTCACCACCTTCATTCGCGTTTCTTCGTGTGATGCGCGGACAGCTCTCACCCCATGAATCGCAAACTTCGTTTTGGCATGATCGGCGGCGGGCGCGGCGCCTTCATCGGCGCCGTCCACCGCCTGGCCGCCGTGATGGATGGCCGCGCTGAGCTGGTCGCCGGCGCGTTTTCGGCGGACCCCACCCGCTCCCAGCTGTCGGGTGCCGACCTCCTGCTCGATCCGGCCCGCGTCTACGGCAGCTACACCGCGATGGCCCGGGCCGAGGCCGCGCGGCCGGCCGGCGAACGCCTCGACTTCGTCGTCATCGTCACGCCCAACCACCAGCATTTTCCGCCCGCCAAACTGTTCCTCGAGGCGGGCTTCAACGTCGTCTGCGACAAGCCTGTCACTCTCAGCCTCGCCGAGGCGCGCCGGCTCCGCACCATCGTGCGCCGGACAAAGAAGGTCTTTGTCCTGACCCACAACTACACCGGCAACGCGATGGTGAAGCAGGCGCGCGCGCTGGTCCACGCCGGTGCGCTGGGTCGGATCCGCAAGGTGGTCGTCGAGTATCCGCAGGGCTGGCTCAGCACCCGGCTCGAGGCCACCGGCCAGAAGCAGGCGGCCTGGCGCGCCGACCCGAAGCGCAGCGGCATCGCCTGCTGCCTGGGCGACATCGGCACGCACGCCGAAAACCTCGCCCGCTATGTGACCGGCCTGCATCTCGGTTCGCTCTGCGCTGATCTCACGACTTTCGTGCCCGGCCGTCTGCTGGAAGATGACGCCAACCTGCTGCTGCGCTACCGCGGCGGCGCCAAGGGGGTGCTGCATTGCTCGCAGATCGCCATCGGCGAGGAGAACAGCCTCAACCTCCGCGTCTACGGCGACAAGGCCTCGCTCGAGTGGCACCAGGAACACCCCAACGAGCTCGTCGTCAAATATGCCGACCGGCCGCGGGAAATCTGGCGGCGGGGGAACGCCTACGTGGGCGCGGCGGCCAAAAAGTTCACCCGCGTTCCCGCCGGCCATCCCGAGGGCTACCTCGAGTCGTTTGGCAACATTTACCTGGAGGCCTTCCGCGCCATCGCGGCCGAGGTCGGGGGCCGGCCGCCACCGAAGGATCTGGATTTTCCCACGATTGACGACGGCGTCGAGGGCATGGCGTTCATCGAGGCCGCCGTGCGGTCGTCGCGCCGCGGCGCCCGGTGGGTCAGGATGCCGGTGTAAGCGGCTGCGTCCGCACCACCCATTCGGCGACCGGCGTCCCGCCGGCGAGATGCTCGGTGACGATGCGCTCGCAGCGCGCGGGCGTGACGCCGCCATACCACACTCCCTCGGGATAGACCACCAGCCACGGACCGCCGCAACAAATGCGGAAGCAGGCGGCCTTGGAGCGCAGCGCCGGCAGCCCGAGTTCCTGCACCCGCCGTTTCAACACCTCCCAAGTCGCCAGTCCGTCCGCCGCCGCACAGCAATCGGGCCCGACGCACAGGAAGACATGCCGTTGCAACCCCGCCAGGTTCATCTTGGCGAAGGCGGCCGCAACCTCGGGATCGGGCGGAATGCTCATGATCAGCCGCGAACTTACGGCTGCTTCACTTCCAGCCGGATGAAGCGCTTGGTCGTGCCGCTAATCGGGACGAGATCTCGCACCACCACCTGTTCGTGCTGCGCATCCAGCAGCGTGGTGGAAACCGTCTGGGTGGCGGCCGGGCCGGAACTCCACGTCGCCAGGTCACCCGAGACCTCGGGCACATACGTGATGCCCGTGAGACCGGGCGGGCGGACAAATGTCAGGGTCAGCGAACCGTTGGCGGTGCTGATGACCGGAGCTCCGGACTGGGCGTCTGGCAGGGTCGGATCGAGCCCGAGGGCGTATTTGAGCAGGTTGCTCATGCCGTCGTGCGCCGGGTTGGCGGTCGGGCCGCTGACCGTGGGGTCGGCCAGCTGGGCCTGATTGAAATACTGGCTGGCATAGGCCGAAAAAGTCGGCTGCACCGTCAGCGCCTCCGGCACATCGGAGGCGGCCAGATAATTCCCGTCGCCCGCCTGCCCCGCCGTGATGGTCGTCGTGCCGGGGCGGAGCGGCGTAACGGTGTTCCCGGAGACGGTCGCCACCGTCAGGTTTGAACTCGAATAGGTTACGGTCAGCCCGGAGCTGGCCGTCGCGGTCAGGGTCAGCGTCGAGCCGCCCGCGAGCTGGGTCGGCAGGCTGCCAAAGCTGATGCTCTGGGCGGCCTTGGCCACAACCAGAGTGCCGGAGGCCTGGCCGGCGTAGTTGGGATCGGTAATTGCCGCTGTCACCGGATAGGAACCGGCATTGGTGGGCGCGGTCGTCAAGTTGCCGCTGTAGGTCACGGTCACAGACAACCCGGGCGGGTTCGTCGTCACCGTCACGGGCAATGGTGCGCCCGTGTAGGTCGGCGTGAGACTGGAAAGCGTCACGGTCGCCGGCGCTTGCCCGATGGCCAGCGTGCCCGAAGCCGAGCCCGTGTGGTTCGCATCGGACACGACCGCCGTCACCGGATAGGAGCCAACGTTGGTCGGCGCCGTCGTGGTGTTGCCGCTGTACGTCACGGTCACAGCCAGCCCAGCGGGATTCGTCGTGACCGTTACGGGCAATGGCGTACCCGTGTAGGTCGGCGTCAGACTGGA
>CAIQQB010000041.1 GCA_903873805.1 uncultured Opitutia bacterium
CAGCGCGGCCAGGTCCGCAATGGCATATTAAAAAACATCACCGACTTCGGCGAGTTCATCGTCCTCGACGGCATGGACGGCCTCATCCACATCACCGACATGAGCTGGGGCCGCATCGCCCACCCGAGCGACATGCTCAAGCAGGGTGAGGAGATCCAGGTCATGATCATCGAGGTCAACCGCGAGAAGGAACGCGTTTCCCTCGGCCTCAAACAAACCACGAAGAATCCGTGGGATGAAATCGACCGCAAGTTCCCCGTCGGCGCCAAGGTCCACGGCAAGGTCGTCAACCTCGTCCCCTACGGCGCGTTCGTCGAGATCGAGCCCGGCGTCGAGGGCCTCGTCCACATCACCGAGATGTCCTGGACCAAGCGCATTAACAAGCCCTCCGAACTCCTTAAGGTCGGCCAGGAGGTCGATGCGGTCGTCCTCGGCATCCAGAAGGACGAGCAGAAGATCTCGCTCGGCCTCCGCCAGCTCGAGCCCAACCCCTGGGACATGGTCCGCCACAACTACCCGATGGGCGCCCGCGTCCGCGGCAAGGTGCGCAACATGACCACCTACGGCGCCTTCATCGAGCTCGAAGAGGGCATCGACGGCATGGTGCATGTCTCCGACATGAGCTGGACCCGCAAGGTCAACCATCCGTCCGAGGTACTGAAGAAGGGCGACGAGGTCGACGCGATCGTGCTCGACATCGATCCCAACCAGCAGCGGATCAGCCTCGGCATGAAGCAGCTCGCGACCGATCCTTGGTCCGACATCGACGCGCACTTCAAGATCGGCGACGTCGTGCAGGGCACGGTCACCAAGATCACCTCCTTCGGCGCCTTCGTGGAGCTCAAGGATGGCATCGACGGTCTCGTGCACATCTCGCAGATCAGCGAGGAGCGCATCGACAAGATCAAGGACGTGCTGAAGCCCGGCCAGGCCGTGACGGCTCGCGTGATCAAGATCGACCGCGACGACCGTCGTCTCGGCCTCTCGATCAAGGCGGCCAACTACAGCGTCGACCAGCTCGCCGCCGAGACCTCGGCCTACGAGGCGATGAACCGCAATGCCGGCAACGACATGATGAACCTCGGCGACATCCTCGACGAGGCCGCCAAGAAGGAATAAGGCTCCGGCCCATTCCCTCGGTTCGCTTCCGCGCCCGGCCTCCCAAAGGCCGGGCGCTTTTTTGCGTCTTCGCCTCCCCGGCTGCCCGCCCGGACGCGGACTGGCCCACATAGCCCGCGCCTCACACTTAGTTTCGGCAGTTCAAACCAACCACGGATTTCACAGATAACACGGATACCGAGCATTGAGAGATATCATCCGCGCAATATCTGTTCACCTGCGGGGTGCAGGCCGGAAAACCTGCACTGGATTGATCATCCGTGTGCATCCTTGATATCCGTGGTTACGACTTGGTTTTCTAGGTCAAGTGGTTTTCTCCGTGAACTCTGTGTCCGCTCTCGGTGAATTCCGTGTCAACCTGCTGCGGTTTTCGGTAGTGGTGCAATTTGCTGTTTGCCGCCGTAAGTCGGGCTTCACGCCCGACGTGTCGGGGATAAACCCCGACCTGCAATTCGCAAACTGTACCACCACCCGTTTTGCAGGATCAACCCGCCAGCTGCACGCGGTTGCGGCCAGCGCGCTTGGCGGCGTACAGCGCCTGGTCGGCGGCGCGGACCAGACTCGGTGCGTCCGACGCATGCACCGGAATCACCGCCACCCCCGCACTGATGGTCAGTGCCAGTGCCGGACCGACCGGCAGGGCGAAGGGCGCGCGCTGGACCGCGGCACGCAGCCGTTGCGCGGTCTCCAGGGCGGCCGTCGGTGGGGTCTCCACCAGGATCACGGCAAACTCCTCGCCGCCGTAGCGGGTCAGCCGGTCGACCGTCCGCAGCTCTTCCTTGAGACGTCGGGCCAGCGCCTGCAGCACCGCGTCCCCCGCGGGATGGCCGTGCGCGTCGTTGATGTCCTTGAAGTGATCAAGATCGATCAATAGCAGCGCCAGCGGCCGGTCAAAACGCCGGCAGCGCTCGGCCTCCTCCGCCAGAATGCGGTCAAACTCGCGGCGGTTGAGCAGCCCCGTCAGCTGGTCGCACGTGGCGAGCAGCCGCAGCTGCTCCAGCGTGTCGCCCAGTTTCAGGGCGTAACGCAGCGAGCGTTCGAGCGCCCGCGGGTTCAGCTCGCCCTTGACCAGATAGTCGAGCGCCCCCGCGTTCATCGCGGCGGTGTCCACGCGCTCGGAGGTCTCCGCGGTGAGAAAGATGATCGGCGTGCGGCAGCCGGCGGCCACCGCCTCCCGGATCAGTTCCAAACCGTCGCGGTCGCCGAGTTGGTAATCCAGGAGACAGGCGGCATACCCGCCTCCCATGAGCTTCACCAGGCCCTCCTCGTAGGTGGCCGACCAGTCGAGCGCGTAGATGTCGGATTGAAACTGCCCGAACTGCGCCTGCGTAAGCCGGAACTGCAGGCGGTCATCGTCGATGAGCAGAATGCGGCGCGTCATGGGGAAGCCGGATTAAAACGGAATTGGGCGAGGGCGGAAAGGCTGAAATCGCCCGGCGCCACCCTGCGGGACCGCAGTTCAGTCCCGCGATCTCCTGCGCGTGCCGGTCGCGAGATCGCGGGCTTTGTCCGCCATCACACCCGCAATGCGACCACGCTCCTGCAGGTGGTCGCGGATGATGTTGACCAGCGCGGACCCCACCACCACGCCATCCGCGTGGGCCGCCACCTCCGCGACATGCTGGCGGGTGCCGATGCCAAAGCCGACCACCACCGGCAGCGCCGTGTGCGCCCGGATTCGCGCCACGGCCTCGGCGATGCCTCCGGCCACCTCCGTGCGCACCCCGGTCACACCTTCCCTAGACACATAGTAGATGAAACCGGTGGCGGCCGCCGTGATCTTCGGTAGCCGGGAATCCGGCGTGGTCGGCGCCACAATGAACACCGTCTTGAGTCCGTGCCGCTGGCAGGCCGCCTGCACCTCGGACGATTCCTCCGGCGGCAGGTCGAGCGTCAGGAGACCGTCCACGCCCGCCTCCCGGGCCGCCTTGATGCTGGCCTCGACTCCGTTGGAGAACACCAGGTTGTAGTAGGTGTAGAAGACGAGCGGCGCGGCGGGAAATTCCGCCCGGAGGCGGCGGACCAGCTCGAGCACCCGGGCGGACGTCATGCCGGACTCGAGGGCGCGCTGGGCGGCGAGCTGGTTGGTGAGACCGTCGGCCAGCGGGTCGGAAAACGGCACGCCCAGTTCGAGGACATCCACCCCGTTCTGGAGCAGGGCGCGGGCGGCGGCCAGGGACGTGTCGAAATCGGGATCGCCAGCGCATAGGTAGGCGACAAGGGCGGCGCGGTTCTCGGCGCGGGCGCGGGCAAAGGCTTGGGCGAGACGATCCATGGGGCGGGAATCTGGCCACAAAGCGGCCGAAAAAGACATCAAAATTTTCCCGGCCCCGACCGGTCCGCCAGAACGGGCGTCAGTCCAGCTCGAAGTCCACCAGCACGGGCCGGTGATCGGAAAGAAACGCGCGGACCACTTCGCCGCGGGCATGGCGGCAGCCGGGCGGCAGCAGGATAAAGTCGAGCGCCCGGCCGGGCAGTGGCGAGGGGAAGGTGCGCGCCCCGTCCCCCGGATGCAGTGTGTAGGCCCCGTGCCCGTGGGTGGAAAGCTCGCCCAGCAGCGCCGCCGTGGCATCCGCCCGGGCGGCGGAGTTGTTGAAGTCTCCGCAGACGATGGGAGGCACCGCCCAATGCGCCTCCAAGCGGCGGCGCTTCTCCTTCAGGTAGGCGATGAACTGGTCCGCCTGCAAAAAGCGGCGGGCCCGCGAACGATAGTGGAGGTGCAGGTTGATGAAGGGCACACGGCGGCCCCGCACCTCAATCTCCGCAAAAAGAAAGCCCTTCTCTCCCACCGTCCGCCGGCCGAAGGCGACGCACTCTGACGACACAATGGGATGCCGCGACAGCAGGGCGTTGCCATAACTCAGGTTCAGCAGGCCGCTGCGCCGGTTGTTGATGCCGAAAACCGCATGGGGAAAACCGGCGGCCTCGCGTAAAAACTCCAGCTGATCGAAGTTGCCCGCCCAGCGGGAATGCTGGTCGATTTCCTGCAGTGCCACAACATCGGGACGGAGCTGGACGAGCAGCTGGGCGATCTTGAGCAGGGTGAGCCGGATGCGATGCCCCGAAGTCAGCCCCTGGATGGGCGCCAGCCCCCGGCCATGGGCGATGTTGAACGTGACAAGCCTCAGCCGTGACATAACCCCAAGCTGGCCCAACCCCAGCGGAGGTGCAACGGCAATGGCATGGAAGTAGGGGTTGACAGTTCCGCTTGTGACCGCGAGCGTGACCGCCCTGTTTTTTACGGCGGTCATAGCTCAGTTGGTTAGAGCACAAGATTGTGAATCTTGGGGTCGCGGGTTCGAGTCCCGTTGGCCGCCCCATCTTAATCCCGTTTCCTTTCATTAGGTTGCGGGTTTTTTATGCGATATGTTTGACCAGCAAGATTGCGGAAAAGTTTGGCGGCCAGTAAGGGTCCAGCATTTTTCGCTCCGTTTCCACTGGCCGGCACCTGCATGCTCCCTGATCGAAAACTGGAATCGCGCGCGCGATCCGCCTCGGCGGAGGCCCGTTGATCACTACCGCCCTGAGCATGACCCCAGGCACGCCACCGTGCCGGCCGCGCCCTTCATCCGGCCGTCCCCGCGGCTAGATGACGCACCGCCATCCACGATCACCCAGAGGCCGAGCGGTTCACCCTTCGACTTTCGAGCGTCATCATCTTCCCCGCCTGTTTTTCAGTCCCGACCTGCCCGGGTCTTAGAGGAAGCGGTTGTCGTGCGCGTTGTGCTGGCCCGGTACCCAGGCACCCGACACGGGCAGAGCTGATGAGGGCGTTTTGCTCGTCCGGCTGGTTCGGGCCACGGGCGCGCAGTGATGCCCGGCTCCGAAATGTCGCGCATCATCCGCAACGTCTGAAGCCAAAAAGTAACCGGTCGTTTTCGCAGTTGTTTCCGAGACGTCATCAGTTCGCCACGCGGCAGTGGCATGCTGCACCAGGCCCGACGAGGGCAAGCCAGCAGCCAACCAACCATCCAAACCACAACCAGCCGGCGCGCGCAGCGTGCCGCGTCCGAAAAAGAACCGCACCATGAAAATCGCACTCCCAAACCGCCTGATGCTTCTCGCCGCGGCAATCGCGCTGACCGCCATTCCCACTCTGCAGGCGCAGAGCCTGAGTTTCCTGGTCGATCTCAACACCGCGTCCCTGAACACGCAGGACAGTGCCAACGCCCCATTCTACCTGGACTTCCAGTTGAACTACGGAAACTCCGCGAATGCCGCCAGCACCGTGACCCTCTCCAATTTCACGCTGACGGGCGGAAGCGCGCTGGGCTCGCCCGTGGTCTCCGGTTCGGCCAGCGGCAGCCTGACCAGCACCGTGACGCTCTCGGCGAACTCCACACACCCGTTCAACGAGCTTTACCAGCAATTCTCACCCAACGTCACCGATATCACCTTCCAGGCCACGGTCCTTGAGCCCGGCCCGAACGTCGGGGCGCCGACCGGCTTTGTCACCGGCGTTTTTGACAGCTCGCTGGGTGCGGGTTCCCCGGCCCAGCTCTACACCACCGCGCCGGACGCGGAGAACCTGCTCACGCTGAACCTCAACGCTTCCAACACCGTCGCCAACGTCAACACCTACACGAGTCTTTTCTCGGCGGACGGCTCGACGACAGTGACCGGAGTCACCGCCACCGTCGCCGTTCCCGAGCCCGCCACAACGGCGGCCCTGTTTGGCTGCGCCGTGGTGCTGACCGCCTTCTGTGTCCGCCGTTACGGCAAGCAACGGAATCCCCAAGGCCGCTCCGTGCTGGCCCTCCAAAGCTGACCCCTACCCAGCTGCCCACCAACCACATTTCCATCCATTATCCATCGCACCATGAACACGACCTCCACCCATCGGCCCAAAAAGAGCTTCCTGCAGAAACTCACCCTCGCCTGCGGCACCGGCCTGCTGCTGGCCGCCTCCACGGTCCAGGCCCAGTCCGTCCAGCACATCGGCAAGATTTGGTATATCCTGCTTGAAAACCGCAACTTCACCCAACAATCGGGGGAAACGTACGGCGAACAGATCTATGGCAGCGTCGACGCGCCCTATCTCAACAGCCTGATTACTCCGGGCAATGCCAATGCCGCGCAGGTGTCGTGGTGCTCGGCCTATCACAACGTCCTGGCGGTCTATGATGGCTCCGGCCCGAGCATCCATCCTTCCGAGCCCAACTACGTCTGGTTCGAAAACGGCTCCAATCTGAGCATCCTGAACGACAACGATCCCTACGGCTCGGGACTGAGCGTCAACTCCATCAACACCTTTCTGACGGCCAATCCGGCGTATACCCCGCAGAACCTTTGCGCCTTGCTGCAAAACGCGAGCTACACCTGGAAAGCCTACGTGGAGGGCACCAATCAGCTGAACACCCTCGGCAACAACATCAACCTGGGTGGCACCGGCAACACAACCCTGACTGCAACAGCGGCACCGAGTTCGCTGTGGACGGTTCCCCTGGCCAGTTTCAGCGGCAACAACGCCGCTTACACGAATCCCTATAACCACAGCACCCAGTGGGATTTTGCCGTCAAGCACACCGGCTCCCTGTTCTTCCCCGCCACCAATGGAACCACGAGCCTGACCGTGGCCAACACCTCCACGACGAACACCCTGTCGGGCAACTATCCGCCGATGCCCCAATTGGCCAGCGATCTGACCAACGGAACCTGTGCCCGGCTTAACGTTATCACGCCGGATCAGTTCAATGACGGCCACACCGGCCTCGCGGCGGCCCAGCACTTCACCTACAACGGCGTGAACTACGGCACTGGCGGGGTCAATTCGGCCGACCGCTCCCGGGTGGCGCAAATGGACAACTTCTGCGCCCAAGTCGTCCCCCAGATCATGGCCTCGGCGGACTATCAGAACAACGGCCTGATTGTCATCTGGACGGATGAAACCGAAACCAGCAACGGCCTGCAAAACGACTTCAAGCACACCCTGTTGGAAATCGTCATTTCCCCGCTGGCCAAGGGCAACGCGTATTGCAGCACACTCAACTACACGCACTCCTCGGACCTCAATACGCTGCAGAAAATCTTCCAAGTGACGGCCAACTCGCCCAGCGGATTCCTCAATGATGCGGCGAACCCATCCAACCACACGCCCGAGAGTCTGGTGGGCGTGCAAACCCAGCAGGCGGCGCAGACCCTCCTGTCCGGTCAGGCGTCCACCCCTTCCGGTTACGGCACCGGCCAGGCGTATGACTTGTCGGACCTGTTCCAGCCCGGCGTCATCCCCGCAACGATTCCGTCCGTGAGCATCACGGCCAGCAGCTATGTCTTCAACCGTCGCACCAACAGCCTGAGCCAGGCCGTATTGGTCACCAATCTGCTGGGCACGGCCATCACCACCCCGGTTTATCTGGCCACCAACAACCTCTCGGCCAATACCGCGCTGATCAACAAGGCCGGCCTCACCGCCAACAGCACCCCAACCGGCAGCCCCTATGTCGTTGTCTCCAATGCGGGCCTGGCCGCCGGCGCCTCCACCGTCGTGGTGCTGCAGTTCACCAATCCGGCCTCCGGCGGCATCTCCGACAACCTGGGCGTGTTCACCACCTCCGGCACGCCGTAACCGGCGGTTTCGCAGCAATCCGGCGGGGCCATCCCAGGGGTGGCCCCGCTGTTTTATCTTCCCACAACCATGACCAGATTGTTCCTGATTATCGCCGGCGTCGTACTGGCGCCGGCCGCGTTGTTGGCCCGGACCAACGACCCCGGCTATGTGCAGACGAATCTTGTCGCCAAACACCCCGAATTTCACCCCAAGATCGTGGACCCCAACCTGGGCAACGCCTGGGGCATCGCGTTGCGGCCGCCCGGAGCCGGCGGCCATATTTGGATCGCCAACGGGGCCAACGGCAGTTCCTCCGAGTTCATCGGCGATGTGCCGGGCAACCCCCTCCATCAGGACGGCCTGAAGCTCGTCGTGCTGGACCAACCCGCCTTCACGGATCACGGCTATGCCTTTGTGACCGGCCAGGCCTACAATTCCGCCAGTGACCTTCCGGGCCAGCCGGAGGAATTCCATGTGGCCGGAGCCGCCGATGACTGCCGGGAAACGCCGCCGGCGCCAGTCAAAAGCGGATTTGCCGGAGCGGCGAAATTTGTGTTCGTGACCGAGGACGGCTGCATCAACGCTTGGAGTGCCAACACGGCGGTCGCCATGCGCACGGCGCCCATCGTCATTGACTACTCCAAGACGGGCCACTTTCCCGGCCGGGCCAACTGCGTCTTCACCGGAGTGGCGCTGACGAACAATGCCCACGATTCGGTCGCGTTTGCGAAAGCGGGGGGCAATCATCTCTTTGCCACCGACATCCGCAACAACGTCATCCGGGTCTTCGACCGCCAGTGGAAGGACGTCACCGACACCTGGCATTTTCAAACCCCGGCCAGCGTGGGCGGCCTGCATCCGTTTAACATTCTGGACCTGAACGGCCGGCTCTTTGTCGCTTACGCGGAGTTCGACGCCGCCAGCGACGAAGGCCAGGAACAGGTCCTGGGCGGCGGTCTGGGTCACGTGGTCGAATACGACGAAGACGGAACGCTGGTCAGGGATTTCCATGGAGGGAACACGCTCAACGATCCGTGGGGCATGGCCATCGCACCCGCCGGATTTGGAAAATATGCCCATGACCTCCTCGTGGCCAATTTCGGCGATGGTACCATCGCCGCCTTCGATCCCGCCACCGGCGATTTCGTCGGTTACTTGCGCGACCCCGACACCAAGATCATTTCCATCGATGGCATCTGGGGTCTCACTTTCGGCAACGGGGTCAGCCTCGGTGACGCCAACGCCCTCTACTTCACGGCCGGCCCACTCGGTGAAGAAGGCGGCCTGTTCGGACGGTTGAACGCAAAGGGCGGTCCGCTGGCCCCGCCCTGAGAATTGGGTGGCGGGGCCAGCGTTGAAGAGCACCAAGGAGCTGTCGTTGCACCAGCCGACGGAAATTCTTGCCTTGCGAAATGCTGGCGGGCCTCCGATCAAATGCTTTTTACACCGCCGGCGCTGCCGCCGCAACCGCACCTCTGCCAGTTTGAACCGTCCGCCACGCACACTCCAAACAGCTCGGTCAAAAGTGCATTCACCTTCTCGGCCCCCACCCCAAACACACCAGCGATGCAGGTGCAGTTTGACCAAGGAACTTCCCCATTGACTCTGCGGCGGGGTTGTGACGGCATGACGATGTCCGGCGCCGCCGTTGAGTCCGCGGGCCCCGGAACAACCCCATGTATCTCCTGGCCATCGCGCTGCCCTACTGGCTGGAACCGGCGACCGTCGGCGCATTTTTTACCGCGGCCGGAGTGCTCAAGGTTTATGGCCTCGCGCACGGGACCGTTGGCGGCCGGGACAAGCCATGGTTCCAGTATGCCACCGGTACCTGCCCGACCTGGGTCGGACGCGGCTGGAGGGGTTGGTTGCTCAGGATTGGTTTCCCCTGGCTGCTGCTGGGAATCGGGGTCTGGAATCTCGGCCGGCTCGCCATCGCGCTTTACCGCGGGCACTGAGCAAAACCGTTCAGGGGCGTCAGACCGCGGCGTCGCCGCGCTCGTCGGTCCGGATGCGGATGGCATCCTGCACCGGCACGACAAAGACCTTGCCGTCCCCGATCTTGCCGGTTTTGGCGGACTTGACGATGACGTCGACCGTCTTGGCCAGCGCCTCGTCGGCAACGACGACCTCCAGCTTCACCTTCGGCAGGAAATCAACGGTGTATTCGCTGCCGCGATAGATCTCGGTGTGGCCCTTCTGGCGGCCAAACCCTTTGACCTCGGTGACGGTCATGCCCTCGATGCCGATGACGGCGAGGGCATCCTTCACTTCCTCAAGTTTGAACGGCTTGATGATGGCGATGATGAGTTTCATGGGAAAATGGGCCGCGACGGCCGGGCCCGGAGCCGGATATCAAACGCGATGCCGGCCGGGACGGATCCAAGCTACGGATACCGCTTCGGATTGCCAATCTCCAAAGTAAAGTAACTTGAGAACCGGCGGCGGTCGGGCTCGGGGGAAGGCCGCTCAGGGCCGCGGTCCCGCCGGTGGCGCGGCGGGAGCCCGCTCCAGCAACTCCACCAACTCGGCCGGATGCGACCACTGGGCGTTGTGGTCCGTCACGAGACTGAGCATCGTCCAGCCGCGAGCCTGGGCCCGCTGGTAAAACTTGTAGAACTGTGCCGATTCGAGGGGCCGGTCCGCCGCATGAAAGAGGACGTAGGTCGTCGGGATCTTATTTACCGCGTCCTGATGCTGCAGCGAAATCGGCTCGCTGAGGGTCTTGGCGGGATGCGGCACATCGTGGGGGATCGGCGTGCTGGCCGTCACGCCGCTCGCCGGGATAAAGCCGCCCACCGACGGCCGCGCGGGCCCACCGAGGGCGGTGTTGAAACTCTCCCCATCGACCGGCAGCGCCGCATCCAGGTAGATGATGTGCTTGATGCGGTCGGGAACCCGGTCCGCCACGCCGGTGATCACCATGCCGCCGTAGCTGTGGCCAACCAGCACGACATCGTGCAGATCTTCCCAGAGGATGACGTTGACGATGTCGGTGATGTGCGTGGTGAGATTGGTGTCGGGTGTCGCCAGATGGACTTTTTCACCCTGGCCGGTGAGCGTGGGCCGGAACACCTTATGCCCGTCGGCCGTGAGGAGACTGTCCACCTGTCGGAACGCCCAGCCGCCGCCCCAGGCGCCGTGGACAATGACATAGGTGTAGTGGCCCGCGGGCAGGGGCGGGGCCTTCCAATACCGTCCGCCGGCGCTCGCGACCGGCCGGACCGGGGCGGACGATGGCGCGACGCTGGCGCAGCCGGCCAGCGCACCGCCAAGAATGGAGAAAAAAAGCCGGAGGAGCTGGGTTTTCATGGAAAAGGGACTGGCAATGATCAGGGTGCGCCGAGGAGCGTGGTATAGCTGGTGGCGTCGAGGGTCAGCCGGGCGGTTCCGCCGGCGACGGGAACGCGGCCGGTTTCCTGGAGGCCGCGCGCGGCATCCGTGACATAGACGCGCAGCTCGGTGAGCCCGGCCGGAAGTCCACCGACGATGGCGGTCCGCTTGGCGCCATTGTTGACCAGATGGACCGCGACGGTACCCTTGGCGGCGTCGGCAAACGCGCAGCAGTTTATGCCGGAACGGTCGCAGGTGATGGGCAAGGCGGCGGAGCCGGCGGGCGTGAGGCCCAGCTGCTTGAGCTGCCAGAACCGCTGCGCAGGCGCGAGCGGCTGGCCGTTGCGCCCGCCGGTCAGCAGCGAATAGTTTTCGGTCAGCTGCCACTGGAGAATCGAGAGCGTCTGCGCATACCGGCAGATGTCGATGTATTCGCTGATTTCCAGCCGCGCATACCAAGGCTCAAGCAGCAGCGCCTGGTAGCGGTAGGCGTCGGAATCCATCCCGCCCTCGGCGACAAGCAGGGGCACGCCGAGCGTTTTGGCCGCGGCGCCCCAGCGGGCGAATTGTTCCGGTGTGCCGCCCCGCCACGAATGGAACGAGACCGCCCCGATGTATTTCACCGCCTCCGGATCGGCCATCGCGTCGTTGATGAAGTTGAAACCGGTCGGATCACCCGTGTCGCCCAGCACCAGCTTGGTCGGCGATCCCCGCGCGGCGAAAAACGCCCCGAGCCGTTTGATCTCCTCCGTTTGCTCCGCCGGCGTCTCCAGAATGTCGTAGCCGATGTCGGTCTCGTTGAAGGAAAACAGCCGCGGCTCGACGCCGTAGTTGGCTTTCGCGTAATCGAGGTAGGCGCCGATCGACTTGCAGACGGCGTCCCACTTGGCGGGATCGAGGTGGTAGGTGCTGCCCTGGCCGGGGCCGCCGCTGTCGGGCGGGCGCGGCGTGACCGGCGTCCGCGCCCAGACCGGAAGGCTCCACACGCTCAGTAAAAGGGGGATCTTCGCCTGAGCCAGCGTGCGTTGCATCTCCAGCGCCGTGCGGACGCCGCCGTTCAACCGCCCGGCCGCCGCCGTCGCCACCGGATCGGCGTCCTCCTGCGGCTGCCACTGGTCGAGCGGCAGGTTGGCGCGCGCCCAGACGACGTTGAGATGGGCGAGGTTGTAGGCGACCTCGGCCGGATCCTGCGGGCTTTGCATGCGGAAGTTGCCGCCGACGCCCGCAAACAGACTGCCGGGATGAGCGAGGTCGAGCACGAGACTCACGGGCGCCTTGTCCACGTCGCCCGTGGCCTTGAGGGTGAAAAGCAGCGACGCGGTCTGCCCGGCCGCCAGGTTGCCGAAGCTGACGGGGATGCGAATATCCAGGCCGCCGCTCGTACCCGGCGCGGGTCCGATCCAGACCGTTTCGACCGCCGGGAACGCAATGGCCAGCTGGCGATGAGCCGCGACAAATCTTACCCCGGTCACCTGCACGCCGGCCGGGTCCGTCGGCCGGACGCCAGGGGAGGCAGCGCCGTCGAGTTCGACCGCCGCTCCGATGTAGTCGGGGCCCGGCAAATGGAGATAATAGAAAACGCCGACCAGCGGGGTGTCCGCATTGGCCGTGATCTGAATCTCAACCTTCACGACTCCGGCTTCGGCATCCTCATAGCTGATCTGTCCCGTTACAGCGGGTAGAGGGCCACCCCGCCGCCCGCCGGCGCCCCGGGGGACCGCCGCACCGGTCACGAGCGTGCCGGTGGAGATCTGCCGGCTGGCACTCGGCCGCATGAACCCGGCGTTGCCCAACCGTTCCTGCCGAACGTCGGACGCGACTGGCGCACCCGGTGCGACCGCGCGCAGTCCGGACGCGAGCGGCATCAGCTCGCCCTCGACCCGGATGCCCCGCAATCCACCCCAGACATTGGCTTCAGCCTGACCTACCACGACCGGCACCATCGCTCCGAAAAACAAAACCCCGAACACCGCAAGGCACCGCTGATGTGGGTTAAACATGGTGCCCAATGATTGGCTGAAGGAGACTGAAAAATCAATCGAAACCCCAAGCCATCCGGAGCTTGTGCAGACGCGTTTGACAGCCGGCCGGCAAATCTCCGGGGTGGAGTGGCTGAACCGCCTCTCCCCGGCGGCCGGCTCGCCTCAGCCCATTACGTCATGAAACCCCGCCATCCGTCCACCATTCTTCTGTTCGTCAGCTCGGTCGTTCTGCTGCTCATCCTGCCAGCCTGCCAGACCGCTCCGGTTTCCAAGCCGGTCTCCGTCAAGACCGCCCCGCCGCATCCGAACACCGCCCTCATTCCCGTGCCGCAGCGCGCGGAGGACGGATTGCCGCCCAACGCCGTAAGCGGATTCATCAGCCGACACCAGCGCTACACCGCGCTCGCCCAACAGGGCGGCATCGACCTGCTGTTTCTCGGCGACTCCATCACCCAGGGTTGGGACGGACCGGGCCGCCCCGTCTGGAGCCAATATTACGGCAACCTGAAGGCCGCTTGTTTTGGCGTTGGCTACGACCGCACGCAGCATGTCCTCTGGCGCCTGCAGAACGGCGAAGGCGTCGGGTTCAGCCCGAAGGCCATCGTCCTGATGATCGGCACCAATAACATCGGACTGAATCCGCCCGCTGAAATCGCAGCCGGCATCGGCGCGATCGTCGCCGAGTTGCGGACCCGCTTTGCCGACGTGAAGATTCTGCTACTCGGAATCTTCCCGCGCGACTTCAAGGACTCGCGCAAACGCCGGCTGGTGACCGAAACCAACCGGCTCATCGCCCCGCTCAACGACAACCGCCATGTCTTCTACCTCGACCTCGCCGACAAGTTCATCGACGCCGACGGCAACATCCCTCCCGCCCTGGTCGGCAACAATCCCCCGCTCCATCCCACGGCCGTCGGGTATGCGGTCTGGGCCGAGGCCATCCGGGCCCCGCTGGCGCAAATGCTGCAGTGAACCGGACCGCGCGGACCCGAATCAGTCCCGCCGCAGTGTATTTGACGGTGCAGTCCACTCTTGCGGATTCCTGTGAGTCGGCCAGCATCGGTTTCGCATGAAACCCCACCTCCCCGCCTCCCTCGTGGCCGCGTTACTCGCCGCCACCCTCGTACACGGCGCTGCCGCCGATGACGTCAAGACTGCCGCCAAGAAACTGACTGATGCCGCCAACTACAGCTGGACGGCCACTACCGTGAATGCTGCTCCCGCAGCGGGCGGCGGTGGCGGGGGCGCCGGATTCAATGCCGGACCCGTGACCGGCAAAACCGAAAAGGGTGGCTTCACCGTCATCACCCGCAGCTTCAACGGCAATGCCATGCAAACCGTGAGCAAGGACGGCAAAAGCGCATTCCAGGGCCAGGACGGCGCCTGGACGACGCCGGAGGAAATGATGGCCGCCATGGGTGGCGGTGGTGGTGCCCCCGGAGGCGGCCTGCGCGGCTTCGGAGCCGCCCCCGTCCTGCCGGCCGATGAAATCGCCTCGCTCGCGGCCAAGGTGAAGGAATTCAAGTCGGCCGACGGCGTGCTCTCGGGTGATCTTCCGGCCGACGGTGTCGGGACCCTGCTCATGGCCGGCCGCGGCATGCGTGGCGGAGCTCCCGGCGCCGCCGCGACCCCGCCGGCACCGCCGCAAAATGCCTCCGGATCGGTCAAGATCTGGCTGAAGGATGGCGTGCTGGCCAAATACGAACTGCACCTGAAGGGCACCGTGACCGGCCGTGGTGGCAACGCGCAAGAGGTCGACCGCACCGTGACCACCGAGATCAAGGACATCGGCTCGACCAAGCTCGATGTGCCTGCCGAGGCCAAATCCAAGTTGGAGGCCAAGCCGGCCGCTCCGGCGGCACCCGCCGCGCCCGCTGCGCCGAAACCGGCTGCCTGATCCAACGCATATCGTTTCGTTTCCCGGCCCGGTGGGTTTTCCCACCGGGCCTTTTTGTAACTATCTCGCACCGGGGTGTCCCATTCCGCGGTCTGCCATTGACAAAATTCCCCGGGAAGCGACCTTGCCGGCCTGCCCCCAGCCTACCCTTTTCCCCATGAGTAGCTACCAACTCAACGTCAACGGCACCGTCCACACCGTCGACGTGACCGGCAACACTCCCCTGCTTTGGGTCCTGCGAGACACCCTCGGTCTCGTCGGTACAAAATACGGCTGCGGCATCGGCGAATGCGGCGCCTGTACTGTCCATCTCGACGGCGTCGCCATGAAGTCCTGCGGCACGGCCATCAAGGATCTCGGCTCCGCCAAGGTCACAACCATCGAGGGCCTCGCGCGTGACGGCCGGCTCACCGCCCTCCAACAGGCCTGGTGCACGCTCGACGTCTCCCAGTGCGGCTACTGTCAGGGCGGCCAGATCATGTGCGCCACGGCGCTGCTCGCCGCCAAGCCCAAACCCACCGACGCCGACATCGACAAGGCCATGTCGGACAACCTCTGCCGCTGCGCCACCTACACCCGCATCCGCCAGGCCATCCACGCGGCCGCGGGCGCCTGACCTCCGCCATGAGCGCCATTCCCGAATCCCCCACTCCATCCGCCAGTCTCGACCGGCGCAGCTTCCTGAAAGTCAGCGCCCTGGCGGGTGGCGGCCTGCTGATCGGCACGTACTTTCGCTGGGGCGGGGCCACGGCCCTGGCCGAAGCCGTCACCGCCACCCCGGTCAACTTCGCCCCCAACGTTTTCATCAGCATCGCCCCGGACGGAGCCGTGTCACTCATTGCCCCGAACAGCGAGATGGGCCAGGGCGCCAAGACCGCGCTGCCGATGATCCTCGCCGAGGAACTTGATGTGTCGTGGGACAAGGTCACTATCTCCCAGGCCGACCTGAATCCGGCGTATGGCCGCCAGTCGGCCGTCGGTAGCGGTTCGACCCCGGGGAACTACGCCCCGTTGCGACAGGCTGGTGCCACGGCCCGCGCCATGCTAGTCGCGGCAGCCGCCGAAACCTGGAGCGTGCCCGCCGGCGAATGCACCACCGCGAACGGCACCGTGATTCACGCCGCCTCAACCCGGCGCCTGCCCTATGGCGACCTCACTGCCCGCGCCGCGGCGCTGCCGGTGCCCACCAGCGTGACGCCCAAGGACCCGAAGGATTTCAAATTGCTCGGCACCCGGGTCGCCGGCGTGGACAACGAAAAGATCGTCACCGGCCAGGCCCTCTACGGCATCGACCAGCACCAGCCCGGCATGGTCTACGCCGCGTTCGTCAAGTGCCCGGTGTTCGGTGGCAAGGTCGCGAGCGTCAGTCTTGACGACGCCAAGAAGTTTCCCGGAGTGAAGGACGCCTTTGTGCTCGACGGCATCGGCGGGCTCACCTCCGGCGTGGCCATCATCGCCGACTCGACTTGGAACGCCTTCTACGCGGCCAGCAACCTCAAGGTGCAGTGGGAAGAAGGCGAGGGCGTCAGCCAAAGCAGCGAGGATTTTGCCAAGCAGGCCCAGGCCCTCGCGACGGCGGCCGGCGGTCCCACCGTGCCCGAGGGCGCCAAGAGCCTGAACGCCACCTATCACTACCCCTTCCTGGCTCATGCCACGTTGGAGCCGCAGAACTGCACCGCGCTGTTCAAGGACGGCCTGATAGAAATGTGGTGTCCAACGCAGATGCCCTCCTCGGGCCAGCGCTTGGTCACCCAGGGCCTCGGCCTCCCGGCCAGCAAGGTCGTCGTGCACGTGACGCGCCTGGGCGGCGGTTTTGGCCGCCGGGGCAGCAATGAATTCTCCCTCGAGGCCGCGGCGATCGCCCACCGGCTCGAGGGCACGCCGGTCAAGCTCACCTGGATGCGCGAGCAGGATTTCCAGCACGACAACTACCGTTCCAACGGCTGGCATTTCTTCACCGGCGGCGTCGATGGCGCGGGCAAGGTCGTCGCGCTGCATGACCATTTCGTCAAAGTTCAGGGCCAGGTCGGCGGCATGAACGGCGGCGGTTTTCCGTTCAACGTCATGGCCGGCTCGCGGGTCGAATCCAGCCAGATTCCCGCCAGCATCCCCACCGGCTACTGGCGGGCGCCGGGCGACAACGGCAACGTCTGGGCCGTCCAGTCCTTCGTGGACGAACTGGCCCATGCTGCCGGCAAGGATCCGCTCGCCTTCACGCTCGACCTCCTGGCCGCGGTGCCGGCCGCGCCTCCCCCTGGCGCAGGTGGTCGCGGTGGCGGCGGCCGGGGCGGTGGATTTGCCGCTTCGAAAATGGTGGCGGTGCTCAAGCTCGCCGCGGAGAAGGCCGGTTGGGGCACCCCGCGGCCAAAGGGCGAAGGCCAGGGCTTGGCCATCTGCAACGCCAACGGCGCCTATGTCGCCATCATCGCCGATGTCAGCGTCAGCCCCGCCGGCGTGCTGACAATCCACAAACTCACCGCCGCGGTCGACGCCGGCCTGATCGTCAATCTCAGCTCCGCCGAAAACCAGGTCCAGGGCTCGATGCTCGACGGCATCGGCGCCGCCTGGTTTCTCAAGGTCACGATTGACCGCGGCTCCGTCGCCCAGGCCAATTTCGACGACTACGCGCTGCTCGGCATGGCGAACTCGCCGCCGGTCGTGGACGTGCATTTCGTGCCGTCGCTCGCCCCGCCCACCGGGCTCGGCGAACCCGCGCTGCCGCCGGCCGCGCCCGCGGTCTGCAACGCCATCTTCGCCGCCACCGGCAAGCGCATCCGCACCCTGCCTTTCGCCGGGGAGGATCTGAAGTGGTCGTGAGCGTTGCGTCGGCGCGGCGCTGACGCGTTCGCGATCCGGCCAACGCGGCCCTTCGCCGCCGAAGCAGGGTGGCGCGCCACGCTGTTGCGGGCGACCGGTTACCGGGAGCGGAAAACTTTTCAAATGTTTTTCCCAAAACCCGGCGCTCCTTCCGGCGTCATTTTCTTGGAACTCATCCCCATGAAATTCCAAATCCAAACCCTGCTCCCACCGCGCCGCACTCCGCGTTGCGCGTTTACCTTGCTCGAAATTCTCGTGGTTCTGGCGATCATCGGCCTGCTGGTGAGCCTCACCGTAACCGCCGTCACCAACGCGTCGGAGAAGGCGCAAATTCGCGCCGCCAACATCTTCGTGAACGACACGATGAAGATTGCGCTCACCACCTACAAGCTGGACGAAGGCTCCTATCCGACGACCGAACAAGGCCTGCAGGCTCTGGTCACGCCGCCCGCTGATCTCGCGGCCACCTGGAGCGGTCCGTATCTGGAGGACAAGGGCAACATCGTGCCGTTGGATCCCTGGAAGCAGGCCTACGTCTACAACGCGCCCGGCGCCCATAACCCGCGCACCTACGATCTGTCCTCGAACGGACCCGACCGCACCGCCGCCACAGTCGACGACATCGGCAACTGGTGAACGCGCAGCCCGATTACGGCCGCAGCAGCGGCCGGAGCGCGGGCACGGCGTCCGGGAGCCGGTCCATCACCAACCGGGCCATCGCCCGGGCGCCGTCCGCGTTGAAATGCGTCGGGTCCGGCTGGCCGCTCGCCAGATTGGCCGCGAGTGAATTAACCCGGTCACCCAGCTCCGCATAAAGCGTCGCGCTGGCGGCGTGCAGGTCGATCAGCGCGACCTTCTTCTCGGCGGCGACCGCCTTCATCGCATCGGCATACGGGACGAGGTTGTCGGTTGCGGTCCGTCGGCACATTGGGGTGACCAGCACCGGCACGCCACCGCTGTCGCGGGTGTCGTCGATGTAGCGGCGAAGGTAGTCGCGGAAATCGCCGGTGGCGCTGGTGGCCTCCGGATTGGTCGCCACGTGCGAATCGTTGTGGCCGAACTGAATCAGCACGACGTCGGGTTTCTCGGCCAGCGCCTTGGCCCACCGCCCCTCCGTGATGAAGGTCTTGGTGCTCCGGCCCGAGGCGGCGAGATTGCTCACGGTGAGCCCGGGCTGAAAATACGACTGGATGTGCATGCCCCAACCACTCCGGTGGAGCGGATCGCTGAGCGGCCAGTTGCACACGGTGGAATCACCGACGATGACCAGATGCATCGGACGGGGCGGAGCTACCGCCGGTCCGGCACATCCCGCTGTGACCAGCACCACCGTGCACACGAGCCATCGCAGCAGAGTCTGGAATTTCATGGTGCGCTCCCTCCGGCCGTTGGCGCCGCGGTCGGGCGCGGCGCGCGGACGCCCCCGCGCGCGTTGCCCGCGACGGGATCCACCGGCGCCGGAATCGGGACCGCGCCCTCCAAGCCGGTGCCGGTGACGTTGACCGTGCCGAGCAGTGCGCCGGTAAAGCCGGTGACGTTGATCCCACTCAGTTCAGCATCCTTAACGTTCGCCAGTGTGATGCCCTGCCGGCAGGTGCCGGTGATGTTGGTCAGCCGGAATCCCTCGATCGGACGCAACGCGGAGACATTGTTGGCCTGCACGAGGGTCGTGCAGGTGACGCGCACATTCGAAAACGCGAGCCCGTGGCATGACGGGTAGCCGACGAGACCACCCACCGGATCGTCGGCGGTGTTCGTGTTGCCTCCGCTGGTGAGGTTGACGCGGAGGAAGCCGCCTGCGAGCACGTCGAGGTCGTTGCCGGTGATGTTGTCATTGAAGCCGGCCCGGCCGATCCGGGTCTTGATGTAGATGGCCTGCGAGCCGGAGGTGAACTTGCACCGCTCGATCCGGACGTTGCGCACGCCGCCGGACGTCTCGCTGCCGATGCCGATGCAGGCGAACGTCCGGTCGCGCAGGTTGCAGTCGGTGATGAGGATGTCCTCCGCCGGTCGGCCGATGCGGGCGCCGTCCATGCCGCGCCCCGACTTGAGGCTGATGGAATCGTCACCGGTGCTGACGTCGCAATGGGTGATGAAGACGTTGCGGCACGAGTCGACATCGATGCCGTCGCGGTTGCCGGTGATCATCACGCCCTTGACCAACACGTCTGTGCAATAAGTGGGATGGGTCGCCCAATTGCCTCCCTGGGTGACGGTAAACCCCTCCCAGTGCACGTCGTGGCAGGAAATGGGCTCGAGGACGACGGCGCCGCGTGGATTCTGCGGGGCGGCGACTGCCGCGTTGCCCGCGATGCGACCGGGGCCGACAATGCCGATGTGGTCGACGTCGGCGGCGTAGATCAGCGCCCGGCGGCCCGGCTGCCAGCGTCCCTCCCAGCGCACATCGATCATCGGATAATCGGCGGGATCCGGACTGCCGGTGAGCACCGAGTCCGCGGCCAGCCGCAGGATGGTGCGCGTGCCGAGCTGGAGACTGCCGACAAGGTAGTTGCCCGCGGGCACCAGCACCTCGCCGCCGCCGTTGACCGCGCAAGTGTCGAGTGCCTGCTGGAAGGCGGCGGTGTCCTTGGTCGTCCCATCGCCGGTCGCGCCGAAGTCGCGGACATTGTAAGTCGCCTTGGGCGCAGGCAGCGGCACGTCGAGCGCCGCAGGCGAGGTGGCAGTGTCAGCGCCACGGGCGCAGCAGCCGAGCGATAAAAGCAAAACAAGCAGCGGGCGAAGGTGACGGGGCATCGGGATGAGTCTTGAAGCAGGAAACCAGGAATCCAAGAAAAGAGGTTTGGAATAGATCACCGTAGTCTGGCGGTGACTCGGGTTAAAGTTGCGAAGCAAGCCCGCGGTTGCGCGAACGATCCAAAGATAGTCCTGTTTTTCGGCCCCTCACACCACCCGCGCCCATAGCACCTTGAGATAACGGCTTTCGAGACAATTGGAATATACGGGATGGTCCGGACCCGGGCCGGTGCGGTTGAAGAACTGCAACCGGCGCTGCTGCCGGTGGGCGGCCTTGATCACGTGCGCCTCAAAGTCCTCCAGCGACAGCAACCCCGAGCAGGAGCAGGTCACAAAGATGCCGCCGGCTTTCACCAGCGAGATCGCGAGCAGGTTGAGATCCTCATATTTCTGCCGGCCCTCCCAATTGCCATGGTCGTCGCGGGTGAAGATGAACTTCGGCGGGTCCAGGACGACCACGTCCCACTTTTCCCCGTTGGTCTGCATCTGCCGGGCATAGGCGAAAGCATCCGCGTGGACGAATTTGAGCCGGGCCTGGTTGAGGTTGGCGTTGCGCTTCGCCTGCGCGATCGCGACCTCGTCGAGATCGACGCTCGTCACCTCGGCCGCACCGCCCAGCACCGACGCACAGAGCGAAAACCCGCCGGTGTAGCAGCACAGGTCGAGCACCCGCGCCCCCGCGGTGAAACGGGCGATCCCCTGGCGGTTCTCCCGCTGGTCGCAGAAGAAGCCAGTCTTGTGGCCCTGGGCGAAATCGACCTCGTAGCGGACGCCGTGCTCGCGGATCTTCACCTTCGTCGGAGCCGCAGCGTTGGTCTCATTGAAGGTGGACGGCTTGATGCCCTCCAGGCTGCCCAGATCGTGATCGACGTGGACGCGGGCGAATTTGGTCCCGGCGAGCTCGTGCAGCAGCGGCAGCCACTGCGGCAGCCGCTGGGCCATGCCGAGGGAATAGATTTCACAGAGCAGCGTTTCACCGTAGCGGTCGATGGTGAGTCCGCTGAGACCGTCACCGTCCGAACTGATCAGGCGGTAGGCATCAGTGGAGGCGTCGAGCTTGAACAGCCCGCGGCGCAGTTCGACGGCGCGGCGGATGGCCGTCTCGAAATACGCCTCGGTCACCGGCTCGGTCGAGTGGCAGACAACGCGAAGCGGGATCTTGGCACGCGGATTGAACAGTCCGCCGCCGCAAAGGTTGCCGCTCTTGTCGTAGACATTGACGAAGTCACCGGGTCGGGCGTCGGGCGAGGTCTGTCCGAGCAGGCGCGGGAAAATGGCGGGCTGAAACGTGAAATACTTGAGCTGGGCCCAGGGCCGAGCCCAACCCGAGCGGTCGATCACCGGGGGCGGAGCCTTCTCGGGACGGGGCGGATCTTCTTCGGGAAAAACGTCTGGCATCCGGGCAAAATGGCCTGACCTCAGGCCCACCGGCAATTTTTATCGGCGCAGACGCCCGAAGCTGCATCCACGCCCGATTGGACCCGCGCTTGACGCCACCTTGGTGAAGGTTATCACGACTCAACCCCTGTTCACGTGCGCTACCCTTCACCAGCACTGGCCAGCGCTCGTTCCCGGACCGGCTCTGTCCTCGCCATCCTGCTGGTTCTTTCCGTCAGCACCGGCTGTCAGAATAACCGCGACGTTGCAGCCAAGTTCCCGACCCAAGGCCCTTCAATCCGACCGGCGAAGCTTGGCGGGGATTCGGACCTTACGAGACAGGTCGCAGCCGCGACCGGCATCCAGCTGGTCCCTATTTCCGCCGGCACATTCCTGATGGGCAGCCCGTTGGAGGAAGCCGGCCACGTCGCTAACGAAGGGCCGCAGACCAAAGTGACGCTGACCCGGGATTTCTTCCTCGGCGCAACCGTCGTAACCCAGGCGCAATGGACGGCGCTCATGGGCGTCAATCCGAGTGTCTTCAAGGGCGACGACCGGCCAGTCGAGCGGGTGTCATGGAATGACGCGATCGACTTCTGCGGGAAGCTGACTGAACGGGAACGGGCTGCCGGGCGCCTACCGGCAGGTTTCATCTACACGCTTCCAACCGAAGCGCAGTGGGAATACGCCTGCCGAGCCGGGACGACCGGACCGCGGGCCGGTGATCTCGACGCCATGGTTTGGTATACCAGAAACAGCGGCAACACGACCCATCCGGTGGCGACCAAACAGCCCAATGCCTGGGGCCTTTATGACATGAATGGAAACGTCATGCAGTGGTGTCTCGACAAAACCGGGCCCTATCCCGGCGGGGCCGTCGTCGATCCGGTTGGCTCCGCGTTCGGCACCAGTCACATCCTCCGGGGCGGCAGCTGGAACGGCGACCCCGCTCTCTGCCGTTCAGCCAGCCGCGTGAGCAACGCGCCCGCGGTCCGCTACAACCGCGTGGGTTTCCGGGTTGCCCTCTGCGCGGTGACGGCCGATCAGGTGGCACCCCCGCCTGTTAGCGGGCCGGACCGGCTGGAGCATTTCAGCCCCTGAGTGGCAGAGCGGGCCACGGGCCCCAAGCTTGCGGTTTAGCCACAGAAAAGGCCGGCCGAAATTCGGCCAGCCTTGGAATGGACTGCAGGCTGAGAAGCCCGCGCGACGTTCACGCGACGCGCTCGACCACCAGGGGCGGCGGGGTGGGACGCTTCGGGGCGAGACGGTAGGCGTTTTTGAAGTACTCCAGCGCCTGCTCGAGTTTCGCCTCGTCGTTGTAATGGATCATCATGAGCGGCTCGCCCTGCTTCATCTGGGTGCCGACCTTCTTGATCTCGGAAACGCCGACCGCGTGGTCGATCTTGTCGCCGGGCTTCTCGGCGCCCGCCCCGAGGATGTGCACGCCCCGCGCGATCATCGCCGCGTTGATGGTGTGGACATATCCGCGCTTCGGGGCCGGCAGCTTGCGAATGTGCCGCGCCGCGGGAAACTTCTCCGGATTGTCGATGTAGCTGATGTCGCCGCCCTGCGCCTTCACGAGTTCCTTGAACTTCGCCAGCGCGGAGCCGTCGGTCAGATGCCGCATCACTGTCTGCTTGGCCGAGAGGGTCGAGCCCGCCACACCGGCGAGCCGCACGATCTCCATGCCGAGCTTGAGCACGAGCTCCTTCATGTCTTCGGGACCCTCGCCCTTGAGCAACTTGATGGCTTCCTTGACTTCGAGGGAGGTGCCGACGGCGTCGCCGAGCGGCTGGTTCATGTCGGTCACGAGCGCGACGCAGCGGCGCTTCATGGAGCGGCCGACGCGGGTCATGGAGCGGGCCAGCTGCTTGGCCTGGTCGAGGCTGCGGATGAAGGAACCGTTGCCCCACTTCACGTCGATGACGAGGCCCTCGGAGCCCTCGGCCAGCTTGCGGGACAGCACGGAACCGGTGATGAGCGGGAGGCTCGGGATGGTACCGGTCTCCTGCCGCAGTTCGTAGAATTTGGCGTCGGCCGGCGCGAGCGCGGGATCCTGGGCCACGATGGCGCCGCCGATGCGGGCGAGTTGGTGGGTGAAGGCCTCGATGGAGAGGCGGCCCTTGAAGCCGGGGAAGGCCGCAAGCTTCTCGAGCGAGCCGATCACATGGTCGTGCTCCACGCCGCACATCATCGGGACGACGACGCCGCTGGCCATTGCGAGCGGCACGAGTACGAGGTCGGTCTTGTCCCCCACCCCGCCGGTCGTGTACTTGTCGATCTTCGGCTTGGCGATGTGGGAGAGGTCGATCACCTCGCCCGACAGCATCATTTCCTCGGTCAGGATCGCGGTCTCCTGGGCGGACATCTGCTGGAAGTAGACGGCCATCAACAGGGCGGAGAGCTGGTGGCGGGGCATTTCGCCGTCCAGCGTCGAGTCGATGATGTGGCGGATTTCCTCCTGGATAAACTCCAGCCCATCCCGTTTCTTTTCGATCAGAAACTCGAAGCTGGGCTTGATATACCTGCGGGAGGGCAGCATGCGTTTGGTCATGTGGTAAAGGAATGAACGGCGTTAACCTGAGGCCGTAAACGCTTACGACTACAGGTTCCCTTGAAAATGTCGAGCCCATTTTCGGACCCGCCCCGGCCCCGGCGGACGGTCGGCGGACAAAATCTCCCTTGCCGGCCGGGCCGGCGCCACGTGTTGTGACCCGATGCCCGCCGTCTTCAATCCTGCCCGCCGCCTCGACGAGGCCCTCCAGTCCGCCGCCGCCAGCGCCGGCCTGCCGGCCGCCGACTTCGCCCCGGAAGTCCGGCCGGCCGACGCCCAACACGGTGATTTCCAGGCCAACGGCGTCCTCCCCTTCGCCAAGCGTCACCGCCTGACCCCCCGCGTCCTCGCCAACCAGTTGGTGGCCGCGCTGCCCGCCGACGTGCTCACGGACTGCACGGTCACCGTGGCGGGACCGGGTTTCATCAATTTCACCCTCCGGACCGGCGCGCTGGCGGCTTGGCTGCAGGACTTCGGCACCCGCGAGGCGCTGGCCGCCGGGGCCGCCGCCGGGCCGCTGGCGGGCCAGATCTGGCTGGTCGACTACAGCTCGCCCAACACCGCGAAGCAGATGCACGTCGGCCACCTGCGCTCGGCAGTCATCGGCGAGGCCATCGCACGCCTGCTGGCTTTCGGCGGCGCGCGCGTCATCCGCGACAACCACATCGGCGACTGGGGCACGCAGTTCGGCAAGCTCATCTGGGCCTACCGCCGCCACCTCGATGCGGCCGCCCTCGCGCGCGATCCGCTCGAGGAGTTTGAGCGCCTCTACAAGGCGGGCAACGCGGCGTCCGAAGCTGACCCCGCGGTGCTTAAGGAGGCGCAGCAGGAACTCGTCAAGCTCCAGGCCGGCGACGCCGACAACCTCGCCGTCTGGCGCCACATCAACGAGGTCTCGCTCGCCGCGTTTCAGGAGATCTACGACCGGCTCGGCATCCGCTTCGACCTCACGCTGGGCGAGAGCTTTTACAACGACAAGGTCAGCGCGGTCTACCGCGAGCTCACCGCCGCGGACCTCGCCGCGGAGAGCCAGGGCGCGCTCGTGGTCTTTCACCCCGAGCATCCGCGCTTCAAGACCCAGCCGTTTATCATCCGCAAGTCCGACGGAGCGGCCAACTACGCCACGACCGACCTCGCCACGATCCTCCATCGGACCGAGGCGCTGCACACCGACGGCGTGCTCTATGTCGTCGGCAAGCCGCAGGCGGACCATTTCGAGCAGCTGTTTCTCACGGCCAAAAAGTGGTTTGAAAAGACGGGCCGCACCCTTCCCCGCCTGGCCCATGTCGATTTCGGCACCGTGCTGGGCGAAAACGGCAAGGCGCTCAAGACCCGCACCGGCGATAACATCAAGCTGAAGGAACTGCTGGCCGAGGCCGAAGCGCGGGCATTCACGCTCGTGAGCGAGAAGAGCGGCGCCCTGCCCGACGCCGAGCGCCGGGCCATCGCCTCTGTCGTGGGCATCGGTTCGGTGCAATACGCCGACCTCGCGCAAAACCGCTCCAGCGATTATGTCTTTGCGTGGGACAAGATGCTCGCGCTCGACGGCAACACCGCGGCCTACCTGCTCTACGCGGTCGCGCGCATCCACTCGATCTTCCGCAAGGCCGGCGCCACTCCCGGCGACGCCGCGGCCGAAGCCGGGGCGAGCGCGCTCGAGACGCCCGCCGAGCTGGCGTTGGCGCGCAAGCTCGTGAAGTTCCCCGACGCGGTGCAGGCCGCGACCGCGCAGTTGCGTCCGCATTTCCTTTGTCTCTACCTCTTCGAACTCGCCGGGGAATACAGCAGCTTTAACACCGCCGACAAAGTGCTGGTCGACGACCCGCCGGTGCGCGCCCGCCGCCTGCTGCTCTGCGCCCGCACCTTGCTCATCCTCGAAACCGGACTCGGCCTACTGGGCCTGCGCACGCTGCAGCGGATGTGAACGGTCCGGCTGTCCTTTGCGGCATCCGTTTTCCCTCCATCGCGCTCCGTCAATTCCTAAACTGACGATAGCTCTACCGTCCCTATTTATGGGACGGCAACAGGCGTGAGGGAGACGTGGAGGTCCTGGAGGACGGCCCCGGAGGTGTCGAGGTGGTCGCCGCTCAGGCTCAGGGTGCCGGCCGGGACCGTCAGCTGGGTGCCACCGGCCGCAGTCAGGTCGCCCGTGCCGTTGGCGTCCGCATCCGCTCCCAGACTCAGCGCCTGGCCCTGCGCCACCAGCCGGCCCCCGGTCAGGCTGATGCTCCGCTCGGCCAGGATCGTCAGGTTCTGCGCAATCGTGTAGATCGCCCCGGTCAGCGTCACATCCACCTGGCTGTACACCGTGGCGTTCAGGGCCAGCAACGAGGCGTCGGCCAGGATGATCCCCGCGGGCGTGCCCGCCCCGAAGCCGGACCGGCCCACCGTCAGGCTCCCGGCCGCCGCCAGCAGCGTGCTCGCATTGGCCAGCGCCAGCCCGCCCACCCCGTCAAAGTTCAGGTCGGCCAGGATCGTCAGGTCCCCGCCCGTCACCACATGCGCATAGCCGAAGGCCGAGCCGATGTTCACCTGCTCGCCGGAGAGCACCGCATTGGTCCCGGCCGCCACCAGCACGTTGACCCCCGCGGCCACGGCGAGGGTCCCCGTCCCGTTGTGGTCCGAGTCGGCCGTCAGCGTCACCGGGCCGCCCTGGCTGTCCACCACCCCGCTCAGCAGCGTCAGGTCCCCGGCCGTGGTGAAGGTCACCCCCGCCGGGCCGTGCAGCGCCAGGTTGCTCCCGGTGATCCCGCTGGAACTGGTGACTGTGATCCCGCCGACCGCGATGACCAGGCCGTGCAGCGTCACCTGCGTGTAGGGGGTGACCGGCGCCGGACCGGTGCCGCCGGTCACCGTCAGGGTCCCGGAGGCCTTCACCTGCGTGTCCGCGCTGCCGAGCACCAGGCTGCCCGTGCCCGCGCCGGTGCGGTCCACCGTCAGGCTGATGCTGCCGGCCGGGGCGATCAGTTCGGCCCGGGTCCCGGCCGTGCCGAGGAGCACCGAGTCGCCGAGGAGCGCAATCGCGCCGGAGGCCGTAAAGAGGGTGTTGACCGTCGTCTGCGCCACCCGGACCGTGCCCGCGTGGTTCAGATCCGCGTCGGCCGTCAGCGTCAGGTTGCCGGAGACCAGCGCCCGCACGTCGGCCTGCACCAGCACATCCGCGCCGGCCGTGGCCGTCAGGTTGCCGCCGGCATGGCTCGTTGTGACCGTTTCGGCGATGGTCACCTGGCCCGCCCCGACCGGCGCCCGGAAGCTCACCGGGGTCGGGAAGCTCGTCGCATAGACGGTGAGGCTGTCCGCCCCGTCGGTCCGGCCGATGTCCAGCACGGCGAAGGTCGTGGCCGGCACGGCCAGTTCGGCCAGCGTCAGGTCAAACTGGGCCGCGGTGCCCGAGCGGCCCACCACGATGTCCCGGGTCGTGCTCGCCGGCTGCAGGACCAGGACGCCCGTGCCGCTGATCGCCCCGGGGCTGCCGGCAAGGCTCACCTGGTCGCCCGTCAGGGTCACGGTGCCGCTGCCGGCCGTGATCTGGGCGCCGGACTGCACCGTGAGGACGCCCGTGCCCGTGCCTGCGGTGAGCGTCAGGGGATTGGTCCCGGTCGCCGTCACCGTCCGGCCGGAGAGCACGTTGATCATCCCGCCGGGGCCGGAGGCCAGCACCACCGTGGGACTGAGGAAGGTCGCATCGCCGAGGTCCGTGCGGCCCGTGCCGCCGGCCAGCCCGAGCTGCAGCACGGAGAAGCCCGCGGCCAGGGCGTTCAGGGTCGCCGGATCGAGGACGTAGTTGTAGGCGCCGGCCGGGACCGCGCCGATCGCGGTCGCTCCGACATCGGTCGCCGGAGCGGCCGTGAAGCTGCCCCCGGTCGTGCTCGCGACCGAGCCGGCCCCACCGGCCAGTTCCAGGCTGCCGCTCGTAAAGCTGATGGCCCCGGCCACCTGCAGCCCGGCATCCGCCCGGGCCGCGCCGGTCGTCGTCACGGTCAGGCTGGTCAGGGGCGTCGTGCCGCCCACGGCGGAGTCAAACTCCACCGCCCCGGCCCCGGCGTTGATCGTCAGCGCATGCGCGCCGTCCAGGGTGCCGGTGAAGGTCACCGCGCCGCCGCCGGTCGTCACCGTGACGTCCGTCGCCAGCGTGATGTTGCCCGTCAGCAGGAGATTCGAGCCGTTGGTCGCCAGGACCGGTTGGTTCAGCACCACCGCCCCGCCGGTCGCCACCCCGATGTCGCCGCCGCCGGCCGTCACGGTGGTGTACAGCACCTGGCCGTTGCCCTGCACCGCAAAGTTCACATCGCCCGTCCCGCCGGCCGCCACGGTGGTCGCGGTGATGTTGCCCTGGTCCACGCTGACGTTGATGTTGCCGTTTTTGGTGGCGGCATTCTGCAGCGTCAGCGGCCCGCCCGCCCCGCTGTAGGTGATCTGGCCGGGGCCGGGGGCGCCGGTTGTCAGCGAGGTCACCGTGACCGCCGAGGCCAGCAGGTTGCGCAGGTTGATATCCCCGGTGGCCGTGTCGGCCGAGAGCACCGGGGCCGACACCACCAGCTGGGCCGTGGATCCGATGCCCGTGCCGGCCTTGAGCGTGAGGGTCGCCGCGGACAGTTCCGGGGCGGGCGCCCCGGTCACCGGGTTGAGCCTGCCGGCCGCCGTGACCGTGATCACCTGGCCCGCGGCCGTGATGCTGCCGGCCAGGACATCGCCCGCCGTCGTTGTCAGCGCAATGGCCCCCGTGCCCGCCGTGCTCATGCTAGTCACGATGAGCGTGCCGCTGGCGGTGACGCCGATCGCGCCATTGGTGGTCGTCGCGTTGGTGACCGTAAGCGCGCCCACCTGGTTGATCGTGAGGGTGCCGGCGGCCGAGAGCGCCGCGTCGAGGGAAGTCAGCTGGGTGTTGAGGTCGCTGGCCGGCGTGCCGACCGGGCCGGCCGCGCGGATCGTCGCCGCCCCGCCGATGAGGTTGGCCGTTTCCGCGGCGGTGTTGTCCGTGATGCCGCCGCCGGAAGCCGTGAGCGCGATCGGGCCCGTCGTGCCCGTGTTCACGACGCTGAGCGCAATCGTGGTCGCGGCCGTGAGGCTCGCCCCGCCCGTGCCGGCCGTCGTCGTCGTGCCGTCCGCCATCGTGATCGCGCCGGTGGTCGCGGTGACGGCGGCCGAGCCGGCTCCGCCGGTCGTGAGGTTCGCGTTCTGCGCGACCGCCGTGCCGGTCAGCACCAGGGCGCCCGTCGCGGAGGAGACATTCGCGTTCACCGTCGCCGTCCCGGCGTCCGCCAGCAGCGTCACCGTGCCGGAGCCGTTCGCGGACACCACGCTGCTGACCAGCAAGGCCCCCGTCACCACCTCGACGTTGATGTTCCCGTTGCCACCCTGCGTCTGCACTCCCCCGTTGTTGATCGTGAGGGCGTTCGTCTCGTCGATGTAAATGTCCCCGCTGGCCGTGTTCGTCGCCTGCAGGAGGTTGATCGTCGTATCAATGTCCGCCGGGCCGGCCGCCCCGCCGATGCCGGTTTTCGCCGTCAGCGTCGTCTGGCCGGTCGTGATGAGATTGGCGTTTTCCAGGGCCGTGTTGTCCGCGATCTTGCCGCCCGTCGCCGTCACCGTCAGCGCGCCGGAGGTCGAAGTGAGCAGCGAGAGCAGGATGTCGGTCGCCGCCTGATAGGTGATGCTGCCGGTCGCGCTCGTCGTCGTCGTCAGATCCTGCATCGTGATGGAGCCCACATCGGTCGTCAGCTGCACCGTGCCCGCCCCGCCGGTCGTCACATTGGCGTTCTGCGCGATGACATCGGCCGAGAGGACAAGCGCGCCGGTCGTGGAGGAGACCACCGCGTTCAGGGTCATCGTGCCGGTGTCCGCGGCCAGCGTGACGGTGCCGGAGCCGTTCGCCGTCACGACGGAGCTGACGAGAAGCGCGCCGGCCACCACATCCAGGTTGATGTTGCCGTTGCCCGCCAGAGTGCGGACCCCCGTGCCGTTCACGGTGAGCGCGTTGGTTTCCTGGAGATAGATGTCACCGCTGGTGCTGTTCGTCGCCTGCAGGAGATTGATCGTCGTATCAAGGTCGGCCGCACCAGAGGCACCGATGCCGGTCTTCGCCGACAGCGTCGTCTGGCCCGTCGTGACGAGATTGGCGTTTTCCAGGGCCGTGTTGTCCGTGATCGCCCCGGTCGTCCCACCCGTCGCCGCCGTCAGCGTCAGGTCGCCGCTGGTCGAGGTGATGAGGGACAGAGCGATGTCGGTCGCCGCATTCAGGGTGATCGCGCCGGTCGCGCTGGTGGTCGTCGTCAGGTCGGCCATCGTGATCGCGCCGGTCACCGCCGTCAGCTGGATCGTCGCCGCCCCGCCCGTGGTGATGTTCGCATTCTGGAGGAGGCTGCCGTTCGCGTTCAGGACGATGGCCCCGGTGGCGGAGGAGACGTTGGCATTCAAGGTCGCCGTCCCGGCGTCCACGTTCACCGTCACCGTGCCGGAACCATTCGCGGAGATGGCGCTGCTGACCAGCAGGGCGCCCGTCACCACATCGAGATTGATGTTCCCATTGCCGCCCTGCGTCTGCACCCCCGTGCCGTTGATCGTCAGCGCGTTCGTTTCCTGGATAAAGATGTCGCCCGAGGTCGTGTTCGTCGCCGCCAGGGTGGCGATCGTCGTATCAATGTCCGCCGCGCCCGCCGCGCCGATGCCGGTCTTCGCCGTCAGGGTCGTCTGGCCCGTGGTGACGAGGTTCGCGTTTTCGAGAGCCGTGTTGTCCGCGATCTTGCCGCCCGTCGCCGTCACCGTCAGCGCGCCGGAGGTCGAGGTCAGCAGCGAGAGCAGGATGTCGGTCGCCGCCTGGTAGGTGATGCTGCCGGTCGCGCTCGTCGTCGTGGTGAGGTCGGCCATCGTGATCGAGCCGGTGCTCGCGGTCACACCCACCGTGCCGGCTCCGCCGGTCGTGAGGTTCGCGTTTTGGAGGACGTTCACGTGGGCGCTGACGGTGATCGCACCGGTGTCGGACTTGAGCGCCGTGCCGTCCGCGTTAACCCCGTCGTTGAGTGTGATGGTACCGGCGAGGCTCGTCAGCGCGATCGGCCCGCCCGAGGTCGTGACCAGGTCCGAGGTCGCCGCCCCGTCGCCCACCGTCGTGACCCCGGCCGCGGGGGTGACGCGGCTGACGCTGACGATCGCCACGGTGTCCACCGTCACATCGTCGTCATCGGTGACCGCGATCCCGCCCGAGCCGGCGGCGGCCGCGAGGGTCGCCACCGTGGTGTCCAGGGCATTGCCGGAGCCGATGCCGGTCGCGGCGAGGATCCGCAGGCCCGCGGCCACGATATCCTTGAGGGTGTCGCCGCCGTCGGTGACCGAGCCGGTCGCGGCCGTGAGGGTGACATTGCCCGCTCCGGCGTTCAGCCCGGTGACCGCCAGGTCAACGTGGGCCAGGATCCGGATGTTACCGCCCGCGGTCGTCAGGGCGGAGTTGTCGGCGATCGTGACCGAGCCGGCCGTGGCTTCGAGGTCGAGCGTGCCCGCGCCCGCGGTCGTGACCGCGGCCGCGAGGGAGAGGCTGTGCGCGGCCAGCAGCGAGACGGCCCCGCTGCCGGTGCTGATGACCGCCGCGGTGGGCGTCGCGCTGGTGATCAGGTCCGAGCCCGTGCCGCCGGCTTGCAGGAGGATCTGACGTGACCTCGCTTTTTTGAGCCACCTTGAGTGACAGTCTGGGCCACGAAAGGACCCAGATATGAAAGGCAAAAGATACCCAACCGAAGACAAGATCCGCATTTTGCGGGAAGCCGACGGCGGCCGC
>CAIQQB010000042.1 GCA_903873805.1 uncultured Opitutia bacterium
CCTCCTTCGAGGCCGCCTGCGACGCCGTGGCGACGTCGAGCTTCATGTTGTCCTTGATGTAAACCACCGCGCTGTAGGCCCCGGTGACCGGTTCGATGTGGACATAGGTAACACTCTGTCCGGGGACATAGGTTACACTTTTGAAGCTGGGTTTGGCGTGGTTTAGGGCAAGGAGTTTGTGGCTTGAGGCCAGCTATATTCAGGGAGGGGTGCTGGGGAGGGAGCTTTGCTCCCTCCCCGCTCCGGCTGCCGCCGGAGGCGGCGGTTGGGGTTCGACCGGCCGCAGGGGGGCGACATAGGCTGTGGGCTGGAAGCGACCACCGGCGGCGTCGAAGGCGAGGTGGCCAAGGTGGACGTTGGCAAAGTGCAGCTCGGTCTGGCCGGCGGGGTTCAGGCGCAGGCCGACACGTTGGCCGGCAAAGGCGTCGCCAAGATGATAGTTCCGGCCCGCGTGGGCCAGGTGGCCCGAGGCGGAGACCACCTTGACCTCGTGGTCCGGCGGATAGGCCAGCGGCTTGTCCTCCTCGCCGAGCCGGCGCGCGCTGGGCTGGTAAAACTCGGCCGGCGGCCGCTGGCCGAGCGCCTCGTGCGGCCGGTCGTGGTTGTAGCTGTGCCGCCAGCGGTCGAACCGGCGCTGCTGGGCGGCGAGGTTGGCCGACGGCGGCGCGGTGGCCTCGGCCTTCAAGTCGCGGTGCATCCGCTCGTGGGAGCCGTTCTCCTGCGGCGAGGCCGGGCGCATGAACTCGACATCGATGCCCTGCGCCAGCCACCACAGGCTCAGGACCGAGAGCCGGCCCAGCCCGTGAGAGGCGAACGGCGAGCCCAGATCGCACCGGATGATCTCCGGCCGGCCGTGGTGCCGCATCAGCCCGCGCATGGCCTGGAGCGTCCCCTTGAACTGCTGGTTGGGCCGGGCCTCGCAGGCCAGCAGGTAACGGCTGTGCCGGTCGCAGACCGTCAGCGGGTCGCAGCGCTGGCCGTCGCCCAGCAGGAACCAGCCCTTGTAGTCCACCGTCCAGACGTGGTTCGGCTGCGTCGGTTCGGTCAATCCGGGGTTGCCCGGCGCAAACACCCCGGGCCGGCGGCGGCGGCGCGCGCTCAGGCCGTGCCGCCGCAGGAGCTCCGCGATCGTGCTGCACGCCGGTGGCCGCTCCACCCCGTGCTTGAGCCCCAGCACTGCCTGCAGCTTCTTCGGCCCCCAGGTCCGGTGCAGCCGGCGCTCCGCCAGCAGCAGCGCCACCACCGCCTCGTCCGTGCGCCCCGGCGAGCCGTGCGGCCGGGAACTGCGCGGCCGCAGCCCGTCGAGCCCCGCCGCCGCGTAGCGCGCCAGGTGCTTGTGGCCGGTCTTCCGGCTGATGCCGAACTGTTCGCACAGGTCGGCCAGATAGAATCGCCCGCTCTGTGCGAGGACGACGAATCGGTTGATCTCTTCCATGGGGATTAGGTGGCTCCAGGGCATAGCCCCAAAGTGTAACCTATGTCCCCGGACAATCTGTCACCTATGTCCCCGGTTCATACCGGGAAAGGGCGGCCCTGCTTACTGGTTAGCGCGTTGAGCGGTGAGGCTCACGCTGGCGTCACATCGCAGTGGCCAAAGGGATTAGACCTGGGTGAGGACGGGAAAAGGTGTTGAGGTTGCGGGGCGGGGACTCAGGCGGCCTGCGGCAGGGGCTCCGGTGGATTCGGCGGGCTCACCGCCGGCAGCGGCCGGTAGTCGGCCCCCGTTTTCCAGAGGGCGAGCAGCGTCACGGCGAGCTTGCGGGCGACGGCGATGACCGCGCGTTTTTTGGCCGACTTGCCGCCGCGCGCCGCGATCCGCTCGCCGGCCGTGCGGAGCGTGCACGGCGGCCCGAAGGGGCCGAGGATATAGTGCGCGCAGTTGACCAGGAGGCAGCGCAGCTGCTGGTGGCCGGCTTTGGTGATGCCCAGCTGTTTGTCGGTGGTGCCCGATTGGTCGCGGCGCGGCACCAGGCCGAGGTAGGGCCCCGCAGACCGGGCGTGCTCGAA
>CAIQQB010000043.1 GCA_903873805.1 uncultured Opitutia bacterium
CCCTGATATCAAAATTTCACGGCCGAACCAAGCCCGTCCGTGCCATCCGACGCACCCGGGCCGGGAGAAAACGCCGGAGCGCCAAGAGTGAAAACTCAAAAAATGGTGGCCTGTCTGGCTGATTTGGGTGGGTGCGACACGGTGACTCGGGGGCCTTCAAATTCGGGCTTGGTTGAGAATCTCTTCGGGTATGACGCCGCCCCCGAGTTTCCCCGATCTGACTGGGCTGTCTGCAGATGAGTTGCGACCGCTGGTCGTCAGTCTGTTGGGGACAGTTGCGAAGCTTGAAGCGCAGGTGATCGCCCTGACGGAAGAGAACGCCCGGCTGAAAAAGCTCAACGGCCGGCCGAAGCTGAAGCCGAGCGGCTTGGAAAAAGGCACCGATCCGGGAGCGAATGTCGCGCCAGGGGCACGATCCAAGCCCCGGCGAAAGGGGCGTCGCCGGGCAAAAACCCCGCCGAAGAGCGCGCGTTTGATCGTTGACGAGGACCGGATCATCCCGCTGACGCCTGGGCCGGGCTGGCGGTTCAAAGGCTACAAGCGCTACACCGTCCAGGATTTGGTGATCGAGGTCCGGGTTGTCCGGTACTGGCGGGCCTGCTACCAGACGCCCGAGGGCAATACCGTGATCGCGCCGCTGCCGGCTGCGGATTCCGATTTGATCCGGCCACCCATTCCGATTTGATTCCGGCCACCCATTCCAACTCCATTCCGGCCATCCATTCCGATATGGATCCGGCCACCTATTCCGATCGCTTTCCGGCCACCCCGTAGGGTTGCATTGGGCGATCAGTTGGCTGGGGATCGTTGCCTAGCAGGTCAGTGTCCATCCAGCATCCGCCTTTCCCAACGGAGGGCGAGATGCTCAAGAAGAGACTGACCATGAGACAGATACGCGAATTGATGAGATTGAAATTTGGCGAGCAGCGAAGTGATCGCGCAATTGCTCTCCAGCTTGGTATCGCCCGCAGCACCGTGCAGGATTATTTGACACGGATCATGGCGGCCGGATTAGCTTGGCCGCTGCCCGATGATCTCACGGATACCGTTCTGGATAGCCGTTTGTTCGGTGCCCCAACGACCCAAACGGGGGTTCGGCGCCGTGCCGAGCCGGACTGGGCGGCCTTGGCCCTTGAACTGAAGCGGGACGGCGTCACCCTGCAAATTCTGTGGGAGGAGTACCGGGGCATTCATCCCGACGGCTATGGCTACAGCCGCTTCTGTGAGCTGTACCGGTCGTTCGAACGCAAGCTGTCGCCGACCATGCGCCAGAGCCATCCGGCCGGCGACAAGGTGTTCGTCGATTACTCGGGCAAGACGGTGCCGATCGTCGATCCGGTCACCGGCGAGGTGAAATCGGCGGAGCTGTTTGTCGCCGTCCTCGGGGCGTCCAGCTACACCTACGCCGAGGAGACCTGGAGCCAGACGCTGCCGGATTGGGTCGGTGCCCATGTCCGTATGTTTGCGCACTTCGGTTCGGTGACGAGGCTGGTCGTGCCCGACAACCTAAAGTCCGCGATCCACCGCGCCTCCTTTTACGACCCGGAGACCAACCCGACCTACGGCCGCATGGCCGCTCATTACGGCGTCGGCATCGTCCCGGCGCGGCCCTACAAACCGCGTGACAAGGCCAAGGTCGAAGCCGGCGTCCGGTTCGCCCAGTTCTACATTCTCGGGCGCTTGCGCAACGTCACGTTCTTCTCGCTGGCCGAGTGCAACCGGGCGGTCGCCGAGGCCATGGAGCGGATGAACGGCGCCATCATGCGTCGCCTTGGCGTCAGCCGCCGGGACCTCTTTCTCTCGGCAGAACGGCCGGCGATGCGGCCGTTGCCGGCGACGCCCTACGAGTATGCCGAGTGGAAAACCGTCAGGGTCAATCTCGATTATCACGTTGAAGTGGAGGGATTTTATTACTCGGTCCCCCACGCCCTGATCCGAGAGGAGGTCGAGGCCCGCCTCACCGTGAACGGCATCGAACTCTTTCACCGCGGTGATCGCGTCGCCGTTCATGTTCGCCGCTACGGTGGCACCCGCCACGCCACCCAGCCCGACCACATGCC
>CAIQQB010000044.1 GCA_903873805.1 uncultured Opitutia bacterium
CTCGAGGTAGGCGCAGCCGGAGCCCTTGCGCTTGCCGCCCTGGTTGACGGCGACGAGCTGGTCGTTGTGGAGCTTGAGGAACGGGATGACACCCTGGGATTCGCCATTGGTGCCGCCGATGTAGGCGCCGGTGCCGCGGACGGCGGTCCAGGAGCCGCCGAGACCGCCGGCCCACTTGGAGAGCTGGGCGTTTTCAGCGATGCCGCGGTACATGATGCCCTCGAGGGAGTCGTCGACGTAGTAGAGGTAGCAGGACGACAGCTGGGAGTGGAGCGTGCCGGAGTTGAAGAGGGTGGGCGTGGACGAGCAGAAGCGGCGGCTCTTGTAGAGCTCGTAGAGCCCGGTGACCTTGGTCTCGCGGTCGTCGGTTTCGCCGAGGAAGAGACCCATGGCGACCCGCATCCAGAAGAACTGGGGCGTCTCGAGGCGGCGGGCGGGCTTGCGGGTTTTGTCGATGATGAGGTAGCGGTCGTAGAGCGTCTGGACGCCGAGGAAGTCGAGCTCGAGGTCGGCGGAGGGGTCGAGGGCGGCGCCGAGGCGGGCGAGGTCGAACTCGAGCAGGCGGGGGTTGAGGCGCTTGATGGCGGCGCCGTGCTCGAGGTATTTCTTGAAGGCGGAGAGATGGAAGGCCTTGAGCTTGCCGACGCCGTCGCGGACGATGTTCCAGCCGAGGACCTCCTCGTAAATGTAGGTGAGCTGGATGCGGCCGGCGAACTTGGCAAAGTCGGCGTCCTTCTCGATCAGGGTCTTGGAGTTGAGGACGATGGTCTGGTCGAGGTCCTTCTGGGCGATCTGGTCGTAGACGGAGCGGAGGAGCTCGGCCTCGATCTGGTCGTTGGTGAGGCAGAGGTCGAGGCCGATGCGGGCGAACTCGATGCGGCGCTGGAGGTCGGCGCGGTCCCAGAGGATGGTGGATTCGTCGGGCTGCTTGACGACGATCATGGACGGCTGCGGCGGCGCGGAGAGCGGGGCGGAGGTGGGATCGTCGCCGGAGGCGCGCTGCTCGGCGCGGAGGGCGCGGTATTGGATATAGGCCTTGGCGACCTTGTAATGGCCGGCCTTCATGAGCTCCTCCTCGACCATGTCCTGGATGTCCTCGATGTGGAGGAAGGCCTGCTTGGCGGCGAGGGCGCGTTCGGTGACGGCGCGGGCGACGGCGACGGCCGGGGCGGAGTCGCGCTGGAGGGAGAGACAGGTCTTGCGGATGGCGATCTCGATCTTCTGCTCGATGAACGGGACGACCTGGTTGGTGCGGCGGATGACGCGGATGGCGGCGGTGTGGGGGCCGGTGTGGGCGAGCTTGCGGCTGCGATTGAGGAGAAGGCTCTTGGCGATGTCGTAGGCGCTGTTGTCCACGAGGGTCTTCTCGATCAGCTCGTAGAGATCGTTGAGCGAGAGGCGGAGGGGCGTGCGGCGGAGGGCTTCGGCGGAAAGGTTGGCGGCGACCTCGCCAACGATGCGGACGACGAACTCCCGGGTGGTGTCGTTGAAGATGTTGGCGGACTCGCCGCGGGCGAGGCGGACGTTGGTGACGGCCTTGCCGAGGGTGTCGGCGATTTCGCCGAGGTCGAACGGGGTTTCGCCCTGCGGGACGAGCAGGGTGATGTCGGGGAGCTGGACGTCGGCGGGGACGCAGTCACGCCAGGCGTAGGCGGGCTGGTCGAAAGGGGTGTGGGAGGCGCGTTTGAGGGCGAGGTCTTGCTGGAGGGAAGGATTCATGGCGGGCGGAGGGCGGAAGGGAGTGAGGGAGTGAGGGACGGAGTCAGGTGGCGGAGGGAAAAGGGAAGAGGTCGGAAGCCGGAAGCCAGAGGCCAGAGGCCGGAGGTCGGAGAGTGGACGGACGAGGGGTGGAGAATGGAAAAAGCGCCGCCGGGCGCGTTTGGGCGCGCGGGGGCGGAGCGGCAAGGGACGGATGGGCGGGCGGAGGACGGGCCGGACCGGCGGGGTTACAGGTCGGCGTCGTTGGTGCCTTGGAGGGCGGAGGATTTCTGGTATTCGGTGACGCGGCCCTCGAAGAAGTTCTGTTCCTTCTTGATGTCCATCATCTCGGCAAGCCAGGGGAGCGGATTCTTGATGCCCGCGGCGAGCGGGGTCAGGCCGCAGCCCTCAAGGCGGCGGTCGGCGATATAGTCGATGTAGGTCAGGAACTCATCGATCGCGAGGCCGACGGCGTTGACGGGCAGGCAGTCGCGGATGAATTCCTTTTCGAGGCGGACGGCCTCGGCCATGGTGGTGCGGAGCTCCTCCTTGAATTCGGCGGTCCAGATCTCGCGGTTCTCCTCGATCAGATCCATGAAGAGATTCCGGAACACCTCGATGTGGTTGGATTCGTCACGGAGGGTGTAGCGAAACATCTGGCCGATGCCGGGGAACTTGTTCTGGCGGTAGAGGGAGAGGACCATGCCGAAGAGGCCGTAGAACTGGGTGCCTTCCATGCACTGGCCGAAGACGAAGATGTTTTTTGCGAGCAGGCGCTTGTTTTCGGGCAGCGTGAGGTCGAGGTCGCGGCGGAGGTCCTTGGAGATCTTGGTGACGAACTCGTTTTTGCGGACGATCGTCTGGACGTCCTCGAACATGGCCTCGCACTCGTGCGGGTTGATGCCGAGGGAAGAAATCATGTAGAGCAGCGAGTCGGCGTGGATGTTCTCCTCGTGGGCGTGGCGGCCGAGAACCAGCTTGAGCTCGGGGGCGGTGACGAGTTCGCGGACGACGTGCTGGATGTTGTCGCCGACGATGCCCTCGGCGGCGGAAAAGTAGCCGATGCCCATGCGGATGATCCAGCGCTCGACGTCGGAGACGTGCTTGGTGTCACGCCACTGCTCGATGTCCTTGCCCATCGGGATGTCCTCGGGTTCCCAATGGTTGGCCTTCATCGTGCGGTAAAGGTCGTAGGCCCACTGATATTTGAGGGGGAGGAGGTTGAAGGTCATGGTCTCGCGACCATTGATGACCTTCTTGGCGGCAAAAGCGGCCTCGGCCTTGGCCTGATCGAGGACGAAAGTCTTGGTGCCGACTAGAAATGTTTTCTGCATGAACGGAAATGTTGGGCGCTGGCGAGGACGGAAAAATGGAGGAGGAGGAGGGCGAAAAGGACTTCATTTAGCGCCCAAACGGTCTAGGCGAACCAAACTTGCTGGAACTTGTTGACGGGTTGTTAACCACTAGGGGTTGTGGTTGGGCCGTTGTTAAGGCACTACGGATGGGATTTTGGGAATAACCCGTCAATAAATTTCTTGAGGAAAAGCATTCATTTTCGGCTTGCCGTGACGATGCGGACAATTTCGCGAGGGAAGAACGGGCCAAACGGGCCAAAAAGGCGTGCGGGAGGGGCGAAAAAACAACGGAAGGGGCGTTTTTATTGGGGGCAACAGGGCTGGGAAAATTGGGTGGCGATCTTGCGCCGGGCCATCATTCCGTTGCGTCCGCGGACGGCTCGGAGAGCCGTCCCTACCGTTTAGCTGGGGTAGTCGGGCGGATCCCAGGCATGCGGTGGGCAGCGGGGCGCGCTGCGGTATGGAGGTTTTCAATACCGAAGACGGGTGCGGCGGGGGATCGGATCCCGCCGTTCACGCAGCGGGCGCCGGGGCGCCGTCGGATCATTGTAGCCCCGCGCGTAAGCGCAGGGAAGGTCTGCGCAGGCGAGTCGCACGCGATCGGCTTGCCCTGTATGAGGAGACGGGGCCGGCCGCGCGGCGAAGTGTCCGGCCCACCCAGATTCAACGCCCTCCCGGATCCTCCCTGGGAAATAGACATCGGGTGGTAGGGCGAGGCGTCCCGGCCGAGCCGCGGCTCACCCCGAGGGGTCGCCC
>CAIQQB010000045.1 GCA_903873805.1 uncultured Opitutia bacterium
CTGGGACAGCGAGTCCTCCTTGAGCCAGGGGAACTGCGTCTTCATCGGCTTCAACTGGGCGGCGTGATCGTGGTAGCCATTGTGCATCCGGCCTTCCGCCGCCCGATAGATGGCCTCGCGCTGGCTCAGGAACCAGTTCCAAACAAACCGGCAGCAGCCGGCGGCACGCCGGAGCTGCTCCGCCTGGTCGGCGGTCGGCTTCAATCGGAACTTGTATCCGCGGTGCATGGTGGTAAGTTACCGCATTGGTCTATGAAATCGCAAGACAAAATCCGCCATGGTAGAAGTGTCGTTTATGCGCTGACCGTTCATTTGGTCTTTGTCACAAAATATCGCCGCGGGGTCATCACCGACCGCGTGCGGGAGCACCTGCAAGCCACGTTCGCCGCGGTGCTGGCCGACTTCGGCGGCGCGCTGCTCCAGTGTGACGGCGAGGACGATCACCTTCACCTGCTTGTCTCGTATGCGCCGAAGCATTCCGTCGCCACGCTCGTAAACTCCCTCAAAGGCGTTTCCGCCCGCTTGCTCCGCAAGCGGGACTTCCCCGAGGTGCGAAGGAAACTCTGGGGCGAACACTTCTGGACTCCGTCCTACTTCGCTTCTTCCACCGGTGGCGCGTCCCTCGACGTCATCAAGCAATACATTGAGGACCAACGCTCCCCTCGCAAACGCGGCCCCAAGGGTGCAGCTTCATCCCGGCCGTGAACGGCCGGGTTTTCGCTACGTCCTATGAGATAAACTGGCTTTGTCTGGTCTTTTCTTTTTCCTTTTGCACCCATGCCTGCCCCGGCCCCGCCTGCCGACCCGATCACCCCATTGCGTTTTTGGCGTTACACTCTGGCCGTGGTCGCCGGGTGGACCCTCTTGGTGGCGGCGGGGCTTTTCTGGATGCACATTGAGGACCAGCAGGCGGGTCTTAGCCAGGCTCGCCTGCAGGCGGATACGATGCTGGTCAATGCCGAGCAGTTTATCCGCTGGGCCGCGCGCTCCGGAGCGTTTTACGCCACGTCCGCCGCGCATCTGCCGACTTCCTTGCGCACCCGGAGCGGGGATGACTTCGTGGTGCCTGCGACGGACGGGAGGGTTCTCACGCAGGTCAGCCCGATGGTCGTGGCCCATCAGCTCCTGCAGAGCGGCGACCCTTACGGGATTCGGGGGCACCTGACCAGCTTGACGCCGCTGGAACCGGCGAACGCCCCGGACGCTTGGGAGGTCTCGGCCCTTCAGACCTTGGCGCGCGGCCAGAAGGATGTCTCCTCTCTCGAGGTGATCGAGGGATCGTCTTACCTGCGCGTCATGCGGCCGCTGGCGGCGGAGGTCAGTTGCCTGTCGTGCCACACCGAGCACAACCTCAAGGTCGGCGCCATCCGCGGCGGAATCTCGGCCACGGTGCCGATGGCCCGCGTCTGGCAAGCGAGCGCCCAGCCCCGACAGACGGCCGGTCTGGTCGGAATCCTCCTCTGGTTGGCGGGGGTGATCGGGATTGGGGCCGGGGCGCGCCGAACGCGCCTCCGGGGGCAGGAGCGCGACCGTCATCTGGCTGTGATTCGTGACAGCGAGGCGCGGTATCGGATGCTCTTCGCTGCCAATCCGCAGCCGATGTGGGTCTTCGACCGGGAGACGCTCCGGTTCTTGGCCGTCAATGAAGCCGCCCAGACTCACTACGGCTACACCGAGGAGGAATTCTTAGCCCTTCCCGCCCCCGCGCTTCATCCACCGGCCGACCTCGCCCGGCTGTATGACGACCAAGCGGCATTGCCGATGAGCGGCCAGCACCGCAAACGGGACGGGTCCCTGATTGAGGTTGAGGCCGTCTCGCACAGCGTGGATTTCGGGGGTCGGCCCGGCACCCTGGTGCTGGCGACGGATGTCACGGAGCGGCGGCGGCTGGAGGTGCTGGCGCAGAACAGCCGCGTCGAACTCGCCGCGATTTACGACCACGCCCCGATAATCATGTGCTTGTTTGACGAGCATCATCGAATTGTGCGCTTGAACCGGGCGGCGGCGGCTTGGGCTCAAAAAGGGGCCATCAGCCTGATTGGACAACGGTGGGGCGAGGCCTTCGGCTGCGACCATGCCCCCGACGACCCGCGGGGGTGTGGTTCCAGTCCTGCGTGTCAGGAATGCGGGATGCGCCGGACGCTTCACGACACCTTCGTGACGGGTCGGAGCCATATGGGAGTTGAGGTTCAGCCGGGGCGAATCCTCGGGCTGGATCGGCCCCACGTTCAGGTGATCGTGCACACCGCGCGCATCGAAATCGACGGGCGCAAGAACGTGCTCCTCTGCCTGGAGGATGTCACCACCCGGAGACAGGCGGAGGTCGCGCGGGGTGAAACGGAGAGTCGCTACCGCCTCATCGTGGAGAATGTCAGCGAGGGCATCGGCATGCTGGACGCCGACGCTCGCTTCACCTACGTTAATCCGGCCGCCGAGCATATTTTCGGGGTGCCGAGCGGCTCGCTGTTGGGCCGCAGCCTTGGGGAGTTCATGCCGGAGGCCCCTTTTGCCAGCTATCGAGAACGCTCCGCTTTAGGGCACGACGGGGCGGCGCCACCGTCCGTCGATGAGTTCGCCTTTCGACTGGCTTCCGGTCTCAAGCGCACGGTGCTGGCTTCGACCGCCCCGCGTTACGACTCCCTCGGTCAGTTCATCGGCGGACTGGGCGTCTTTCGCGACATTACCGCGCGCAAGCAGGCTGATGACGCGCTTCGCGAAAGCGAGTCCATGCTGCACGCCGCCCAGTTGGCGGCGGGCTTGGGCACCTATGTGCTGGATCTGGCCACGGGGCGCTGGAGTTCGTCCCGCGTGCTTGACACGGTGCTCGGTCTCACTGCGGACTACGACCATTCGGTGGCAGGCTGGGAGGCCCTGCTGCACCCGGATGACCGCGAAGTAATGACGGTCTATTTTCAAGTCGAGGTGCTGGAAGGTCGGAAGGCGTTTGACCGGGAGTATCGCATCGTCCGCCCCAGTGACCGCGAGGTGCGCTGGGTGCATGGGCTGGGCCGCCTGGAATTTGATGCGGAGGGCCGGCCGGTGAAGATGCGGGGCTCCATCCAAGATGTCAGCCCGCGCAAGTTGTCCGAAGCCACCTTAAAGCAGAGTGAGGAACGATTCCGGCAGGCCCAGAAAATGGATGCGGTGGGGCAGCTGGCGGGCGGCGTCGCCCATGACTTCAACAACATCCTAGCGGCCGTCCTTATGCAGCTCGGGCTCCTGCAATATGACACCCGTATCGACGCCAGCGTCCGGGCCCAGCTCCGAGACCTCGAAAAAGAGGCGCATCGCGGTGCCGGCCTCACTCGCCAGTTGCTGGCCTTCAGTCGCCAGCAGGCCATGGAAGCCACGGTGGTGGATATGCACGTCGTGGTGGCTGGCCTCATGAAGATGCTGCACCGTCTGCTCGGGGAACACATTGCCCTGTCCTTGCACGGGTCTGACATCTCGCTCGTCGAGGCTGACCCCAGCATGATGGAGCAGGTCGTGATCAATTTGTGCGTCAACGCTCGCGATGCGATGCCCCATGGCGGACAACTGACGATCACCCTCGAAACTTCCAACGTTACCGCCGACAATGTGTCCGCCCACGCCGACGCCCGGCCCGGGCGGTTCCTCCTGATGGCCGTCACGGACACGGGCTGCGGCATGAGTGCCACGACGCGCCAGCGGCTCTTTGAGCCGTTCTTCACCACCAAGGAAGTCGGAAGGGGCACCGGCCTGGGGCTGGCGACGGTCTACGGCATCATTAGGCAGCACCAAGGCTGGGTCGAGGTGGAGAGTGTCGTCGGACGGGGGAGCACCTTCCGCGTCTACTTGCCCCTCGCGACGGCGCCCCTCCCTGCGGCCGGCGCGCCCGCCGACCAGCCCACCCCGCCCCGCGGGCGAAATGAGATGGTTCTCGTCGTGGAGGACGAACTGAGCGTGCGGGTCGTGGTAGCGGCAACCTTGAGGCTGCACGGGTATCGCACACTGGAGGCCTCCGACGGGCCCGAGGCACTTGTCTTGTGGCGGCGACATCAGTCCGAAATTGCCATGGTCTTCACGGACATGCGCATGCCTGACGGACTGACGGGGTTAGGACTGATCGGGCTCTGCCGCAAGGAGCGGCCAGACTTGAAAGCCATCATTTTCACGGGCTATAGCCGCGAAATTCCGAAGCCGGCCCTGGACCAGAACGCCCGCATCGTGATCCTGCACAAGCCCGCCGGCCCCGAAAAGCTGCTGGCCGTCGTGCGCCAGTGTCTCGATAGCCGGGAAACCTGAGCGGCTTTCCGTGGGGTTGTGGTATGATCCACCACCATCAACGCCGCGCCTCCCATTCCGTCCTGCCCCAGTGCGGGACCAGCCGCTGCCGTGCCCGCCCCTGTGAGTGCGGTGCCGAGAGGAGGCTGGGCGGACTACTACGCCGCCCGGAAGGCGGTCACGGCGGACGCCCCCCGGTCGCCGCTGGCTGCCTCTGGGCGCCCAGCCCCAACCGGCGCGCCGGGGCGCGAGGTCCTGGCGGCAACGGTAGCCGAGGTCGAGGAGGCCGTTAAAGTCGAGGAAGAGGGTGAGGTCGCCGCCCAAAAGGTTGCAGCCGCCCCGGGCAGCCCCGAATTACCCCCGGTCTTTCTGAGCCCAGCGCAACAGGAGGAGCGGGTGCGGACCCTGTTGCGCGCCCGCCGCCGTTCCCTCCTCCGGCTGGTCGGCGGCGTGCTCTCCTTCCTGCTCCTCGTGCCGATCGCGATCAACAATGTCATCCTCCGTTCCCCCCGGGAAGCCCAGATGGCCGTGGAGAGCCGCGCCCTCGCGAAAGCCATTCTCAGCCTCTACTCCACACCGGCGCAACCGTTTGAACTTGAGGACACGGTCCTGACACTAACCGACCGCGACGACCAAACCCATCTGCGCTTTGAAGCGGTTGTCACCCTGCGCGTCTACGACGACCTTTACGCCCCGGCTTGGACCAACGGCACGGAGGCCTACACCCGCCTACAGCAATCTCTGTCCCAAGCCCGCAACCTCGCACTCAGCCTGCCTCTGCCTATCGGCCAGCTCCCGACGGAACCAGAGATGCCCGCCCTTTTGCAAGTGGTTCATCCCGCGGGCACCGTGCTAACGGTCACCCTCCCGGTGCTGGCCCAAAGGAGCAACTGGCACTGGGGGTTTCCTGCGCCTGATTACAACCAGCGGGTGGCCAGCTTGTCCGTGCGCGGCGAAATTCTCGGTCGTTTTAATCCGGACTGTCTCGTCTTCGGAACGCCCGCGTCGATCCTTGACGTGCACGCGCGCATGGCGGCCGCCATCGCCTACATCTCGGCGGTGCAGTCCGCCGCGCGGCAGGCTCCGCTCGCCGCGACCCCAGTCTCTGCGCCGCCGGAGACCGCGCCTCCACCGCGCCTCCACCATTAGCGCCACCTGCACATTTTTGTCCCCGGAATCAATTCACGTAAGCTTTCTACACCGGCTTTGTTGCATAATCCAGGATGATACCTGCCGCGGTTAAGCCGCGATGGGGAATACCTGTGGGTTATGGGTCGCGACAGCGACACGCGGGAGGTCCGGGATAAGCCGAGCCTTAGCCAGCGCAACTTGCGTATTCATC